>JBGTEU010000162.1:0-7649 GCA_041747595.1 Bythopirellula sp. | reverse complement strand
GCCGCTCGAGCTCGGCTCAATGTGGAACGCGCTCCGCCAGCCTGGGCCGTCGTTGCTGGCCACATTCATCAGCTTTGTCCTCGTGCCGCTCTTGGCTTGGCCGATCAGTTTGATGTTTCAACCCGATTTGGCGGCGGGGATCATCATCGCCTCGGCCGTGCCTTGTTCGCTGGCGTCGGTGACGGTTTGGACGCGCATGGCCGGCGGCAACGAAGCGGTGAGCATGTTGGTGACTGTCATCACAAACCTTGCTTGTTTCCTTGTGACCCCGGCGTGGGTCTGGTTTTTGGTGGGCCGCGAGACGGCCACCGAACCGTTCGCGGTGATGGCGCTCAACTTATTTTTAGTCGTGGTGGTGCCGATTGTGGTTGCGCAACTTCTGCGATTGATTCCGTCAGTGGTTGTCTGGGCCAGAGCGGCAAAGAAGCAGTTGAGCATTGTCGCTCAACTGGGCGTGCTGGCCATTGTGTTCATGGGGGCCGTCTTCTCGGGGATTCAATTGCAAGAACTCAAAGAAAACTTGCTCTCGGTAGCCTGGCAGATCTTGATGATGATGTGGTGCGCCGCAGCGCTGCACTTTGTGGTGTGGATCATCGGCTTCGTCACGGCAAAGAAATTGGGTATGAGCCGCCCAGACCAAATCGCGGTTGCGTTCGGCGGAAGTCAAAAGACGCTGATGGTGGGTCTGGCAATCGCACTTTCCATCGGCGGGCTCGCGATCTTGCCGATGTTGGCTTATCACGTCGAGCAATTATTAATCGACACGGTGTTGGCGGCTCGGCTGCGTTTTAGGGCGACTGCCGTTCCAGTCGGGAGCGTGCCTGATTGACGAGTTCTCGGCACTTGGTCTGCTGGAAGTGTTTTTCGCCCGCAGTCTTTTTTACAAATCATCACCAAATGATGACCACAGCACCACCAACCCCAGAAATTCTTACCAGACTCGGCGAACGCCATAGGCGTCGAACTTCACGTCGTTGCTGAGAACTTCCAATCCTTCGACAAGGCACATGGATGCAATCAGTCGATCAAACGGGTCGCCGTGTTGTGCGGGCAATACCTCGGTTGCCAGCAGATGCGAGAGGTTGATGCCCACCAGCGTTAGGCTCTCATTATCGACGAATCTATCAAGCAACGGCCCGAGCGGCTCTGGCAACGTCAGCTTGCCAATGCCTAGCTTGATTGACATCTCCCACACGCTGGCGTAGCTCAACAGCTTTTCGGTGCCGGAATCAGAGAGGATTTCTCGCGCCTTCTCCGATAGCGCCGGGTTGTTCATCGTCGCATAAATGAACGCCTGCGTATCGAGTAGAATGCGGCTCAACGATACTCCTTAAACTCGTCCAATGGTTCGTTGAAGTCGTCACTGATCCAAACTTGGCCTTCGAGAATCCCCAGCAAACTCGGCCGTGGTTTCGCCGACTCCGCCAGCACAGATGCCTTGCGTTCGATTGTCACCCGCAGTTTTTCACCAGGCACGAGGGCCAAGGGTTCGTCGGGCACGATGACCGTACCGTCGAAATGGGCGTTGACAACTGGCAGTGTCGACATCGTTCTCCTCGGCTCTTCGGTGGCCACGACAAGGCACAGGATGGCTGTTATAATTCAAGTATACACCAGTCAAGCAACGCCAGCAAAGCAAGTTTGTTTGCAGACAGATTATTTCGCATCCAATCGTGCCCGCGCTTGATTGACGAGTTCTTGCACTCGGTCGTGAGCGAGTTGAATCACTTCGGGCGTGGACGAGTCCCCAAACTCAATAGGTTCGCCGAATTCCACCGCGACGCTCATTGATGCCAAGCTGGCCATCCGTTTGGCGTGGTCCAGAAAAGCTTCGTGGAAGAAATACGCGGCTTCGTCGCTGTAGGCGATGCCGATGGGCACCAACTGCGCGTTCGCCCGGCGCGCGGCATTAAAAGCGCCCGTGTGAAACTTGCGGACTTCGTCGCCCGCGAAAGAAGTTCCCTCGGGAAACATGGCGACCCCCTCGCCGTTTTCCACGGCGTGGGCCACCTCTTTCAGCACTGCCGCGCCGCTGCGGCGCGAAGCACGATCCACGAAGAGCGTGCCAATGCGACGCGCGCCGCGACCGATGATTGGCCAATTCGCCAGGTCGTGACGGCTGATGCAGTGGGCTTCGATCAGGGACAACAAAAGGGGAATGTCGAGCCCGGAGCGATGATTGGCAATGAAGATGCGGCCCCGTCCCGAGGAGTCGCGGCCGGGAATCAGTTTGCCGTTATCATAGAGCGCGCCATGCGGCAGCACCTCAATGCGAAAGATCCAGAGATTAATCCTTGCCCAGCGAGGCACCCAACTGTTGATCGCGCGAGATCGATGCTGTTTGCCTGCCAAAAGCATGGCCACCTCGAAGCAAAGCCAACAGACGAACGTGTTGAGCAGCACGGCAAAGGTGCGCCAATAGAATCGCAAAGTGGTAGCCAATGTTGCCGGTCTCGAGGGAAGGAGGGAGCCGAGAGTATAACAACCTTACTTCACGCGCCACAGGGTCAGCAGGCTGTGCAAGAGCATCAGCACCATTCCAGCGCTAAAAACAGATAAGTTGATCACTGCTGCCGTCGAGACGTTGTATCCGGCTCGTTGGACCCAGGTTGCCACGCCGGCGGTCACGGCCCCGGTAAGTACCATCCAGCCACCGGCGACACGATTGACGAGGTACCACACCCGGGGATCGGCTAGGGTGCGACCGGTGCGAAAACCGTAGAACCGATTCGGCGGAACCTTGCGAAAATAGAGGGGCAGTCCCAACAGGATGACCAACCCACTCGATAGCACGTAGACCAGCAAGATCGCGGATTCGGGGGCAATGAGGGGCATCAGCACAAGGTTAGCCAGAACCCTGGCATTCCGCAAACGCCGCCAACGACTTAGCGGTTCCATTTTGAGACCCACTACGCCGATCCATGGGCCTTGTTTTCAGACGGTCAGACGGATATATTTTGGGATTCCCATAAGGTTTTTATCGATCACAGTCTTTGGCCGGGCTGACAGGAGTGACCAACATGCAAGCAGACATTCACCCTAAATACTACGAAACCAAAGTCACTTGCGGCTGTGGCAATACGTTTGTCACCGGCAGCATTCGCAAGGAGCTCAAGGTCGATATTTGCAACGCTTGCCATCCCGTCTACACCGGCAAGCTGAAATTCGTCGTCACCGCCGGCCGCATCGAGAAGTTCAAGAACAAGTTTGCGGCCGCGGGTTACGCCAGCCTGGGCAAGGGAAAAAAGGCCAAAGCCGAGAAGTAGCTGGGGTTATGGATGAGTTGACGAGCTGTCGTCCTTCCTAACCTTTAGCCTCTTACTTCCAGCCTCTTTCCAATGCGAGACCTCTTAGAACAAAAGCTCTCTCGATTCTCGGAGCTTGAGCAGCAACTCATGGATCCCGAGGTCCAGGCGAGCTCCGCGCGCATGGCGGCAGCGGCGCGAGAACATGGTTCGCTGGCGAAACTTGTCAACAAGTATCGCCGCTTCAAAGAGCTCAACGCCGAGATCACCGATGCGCGTGAAATGATCGCCGGCGATGACTACGAGATGCGCGAGTTGGCTGAGGCCGAGTTGCCGACGCTTGTCGAAGAGCGTGAGAAGCACTGGGACGAACTGCTGCTGATGACGCTGGGTGGCGCGGATGCAAACCGCACGCGCTGCGTGATGGAAATCCGAGCTGGCACCGGGGGGGACGAAGCGGCTCTATTTGCTCGCGACTTGTACGAGATGTACAAGTACCACGCAGAGAGCAAACACTGGCGCGTGGAAGTGCTGGATATGAGCCCCACGGAGTTAGGGGGATTTAAGGATCTTACGCTGGGGCTGGAAGGGGAGGGGGTCTACCGCGAGTTGCAGTACGAAAGCGGCGGACACCGCGTGCAGCGCGTCCCTCAGACCGAAACACAAGGGCGAATTCACACTTCCGCGGCCACCGTGGCGGTGATGCCCGAGCCCGAAGACGTGGAAATCGTCATCCGGCCCGAAGACTACCGGCTCGACAAGTTCTGCGCCAGTGGCCCCGGTGGACAGCACGTCAACAAAACGGAATCGGCCGTCCGACTCACGCATTTGGAAACCGGCATCGTCGTGCAATGTCAGGACGAAAAGAGCCAACACAAGAATCTAGCCAAGGCGCTGCGGGTATTGAAGTCCCGCGTGTACGAGGTCAAGCGAGAAGAAGAAGACAAGAAGCGGGCCGACGAACGCCGCACGCTTGTGGGTTCCGGGGATCGCAGTCAAAGGATTCGCACCTACAACTTTCCTGAGAATCGCATTACGGATCATCGCATTGGTCTGACTTTGTATAAGTTGGATCAAATACTCGCTGGGAATCTGCAACCGGTAACCGATGCCTTGGTCGATTACGATCGCCAACAACTTCGCGACGCATTTGGTACGGATGATTGATCAAGTGTCATTCTGAAAGGAGTTCCACGACTTGAAGAATCTTGCTTCAATCATCGAAAGCTATCAATGCGGGATGATTCTGCAGGCCAGATCCTTCGGTCGCCTAGGCTCTCTCAGGATGACATTACTGGTAGACCGATTACTCCATTGGTCTTTGAGGTTGGTTCCACCGTATGAGTGAAGACCAAATATGGACCGTGGGTCGGCTGCTCACCTGGACCACCGAATTTTTACGCAACAAGGGGGCCGATAGCCCTCGGCTTGATGCGGAAGTGCTCTTGGCCCACGCCCGCGGTTGCCAGCGGATCGAGCTTTACACGGCGTTCGAAGAAGAACCAGCCGAGGCGATCCGCACGGCGTTTCGTGAGTTGGTCGGTCGCCGAGCCAAAGGGACCCCCGTGGCCTATTTGGTGGGTCGCCGCGAGTTTTTTTCGCTCATGTTCGACGTCACGCCCGACGTATTGATCCCGCGGCCGGAGACGGAATCGCTTGTGGTGCGGTCGATTGATCTGGCGAAAACACGGGGGGCCGAATCGTTAAGAATCGCTGACGTGGGCACGGGGAGCGGCATCATCGCCGTGACAGTTGCGAAGCACGTGAAGAACTGCCAAGTGACGGCCATCGACATCAGCCCCGCGGCGCTCGAAGTGGCTAAACAAAATGCGGCAAAACATGGCCTCGGCGAGCGCATTGAATTCATTGAAAGCGATTTGTTCGCTGCCGTGCCTGCCGATGCGACTTTTGATTTTGTGTTGAGCAATCCCCCTTACGTGGCCACAAGCGAACTGGCGGAGCTTGCCGCCGATGTACGCGTCCATGAGCCGCATCTGGCACTCGACGGTGGCGCCCACGGCACGCAAGTGATCGAGCGCTTGATTCCCCAAGCAGCCGAACGGTTGCACGCAGGCGGTTGGTTGCTGATGGAAGTCGGTGCGGAGAATGCGGCGCAAGTGGAAACACTTGTGAGTGCTAACACACAATTCGAGTTAGCCGAAACGTTAAAAGACGTCGCGGGCCTGCCACGCGTGGTGCAAGCGAAAAGAGTGTAGGAGTGAGTACGGTAGTATGTTGACGCTGTCATTCCGAAAGGAGTTCAACGACTTGAGGAATCTGGGTAGTAGCCCGACAACGCGTGGTCGGCGTGCAAAGCAGGAACTCAGATTCTTTCCGCCGCGGCGGACCAGGGCTCCTTCAGAATGACATGGAATGACGCTACTTTGCGATTCAAAATTCGGAATTATACATGCACAATCCCCTCCGTTGGTTGGCTTTGGTACTGCTAGACGAGCCGCGGCTCCCCGAGTTTGACGAGGTCGCGCGGTTTATTGGCGAGATGTATCCTGACGGACCGACCATGGTCGTGGCGGGATCGACCGAGAATCTCTTCACCTGTACGATCGGCGAATACACCGCCGCGGTAACCCTCGTACCTCGGCCGGTGCCTTGGTCGCAACTCGAAGGACCCGCGGCAACCGCGTGGTATTGGCCAACGGCCACCGAGGCTCTTAAGGATCATCAGGCGCATTTGCTGGTGACGCTCGTGGATGAGGGGAGCAAGTCGATCGACAAGAGCACGGCTCTCACGCAACTCGTCAGTGGCCTTGTCGGTACCACTGCTGCGCAAGGAGTTTTTTGGGGTCCCGGGCGATTGGTCCACCCCCCGCAGGCGTTTATTGATCAAGCCCAACAGATGTCGCCGCGTGATTTGCCGCTGTTCCTATGGGTCGACTTTCGCGTGGAGCGCGATCCCGACGGTACGTGCCGGCTTTACACCACGGGGCTCGAAGCCCTCGGCAAAACCGAGATTGAAATCCGCCGCTTCCCCGGCGAACCCCAATTGATGTTGGAGTACGCCTACAACGTGGCCCACTATCAAGTCACCAAGCAAAAGCAACTCAACGACGGCGACACGATCGGCCTCACCGACGAAGTGCAGGTCGTGGTGCATCTGGGCCCCTCGATGTTCGACGAGCAGATGGAAGTCGTGCAGTTGGAATTTCAGGGGTTATAGTTGCCCGTGTGAAAAACCCTTGCCGAGCGACCTCTCTTGAAGGGATACTGCGCTCGTACTTTTCCGCTGTTCTCATTATCCGAGGATTCAGGCCGTGATTACTCGATTTCTGGTTGCTGCTCTTTTGGCTCTGGTCGTAAGTTCCTCGCTTTTGGCTCAGGAGGAACCAAACCAAGCCGGCGTCGTCATCACCGACGAATTCGTGATCTGCCCGATCACCACCGACTTGCAGCGGTCATTGATCGATAACGACTCGGCCAGTGTCTACGTTTTTGTGAACGGCGCGGCATTTCGCGATGTTGAGACGATCGACCGCTTTCATCCCGTATTCGAAGAATTGCAGAAGAAACTCACGGAGATGGCCATCGGCGATAACCCCGGCGTGGCGTTTAACTGCCGCGAAGGTAACTTCGATGGCGAAAAAGGCGAAGAGCGTAAAGTTCGCTTGGAGTTGCTCAGCAAGGTCAGCGAAGAGGTGGGATACTATTCTGGATTTCTAAGCGCGAAGACTTCGCAGACTTATCTTGGCGAAGATTTGGATTGGCAGGAATGGATCGACACGGCTAAATCAGCGGTGAAAGATTCCGATACACAGACCGAGGGGATAACGGGCAACGACCGAGTGCAGGTCTGCTTTGCGAATACCTTCTTATCACGGCTTTTATCAAAGGCCGATTGCATTACCACCATCTTACCAGCAGTGCGAACTGCCGACAGTTTTCCTGAAGACTATGTGGCCGATCTGGAACAGTTCCTTGTCCCGGCAAATGGCAAGTTGAGAAAGAGCCTACTGATTAGGCTCAAATATACTGACGCTGCCTATCAGAGTATCGATGACTGGGTCGAGGATATCGAAGGTCGACATGAATTTGCGCGTAAACTCGGTTTCGAAAACTGCAACGTCAGCAAGTCATTTACAAATGAACCCGATGGCTTGACCCAGGGACCAGCAACGCGGCTGCAGATCAAAGTCAAAGTCGTCGATCCCGATGGCAAGCCCGTGCTGAATCCGAAGTTCGAGACGCGGACTTATCCGAACATCAGCGTTCAGACGACATCTTCGCCCGAGGGAACGATCTTCAAGATCGCCGGACGGCCCAGGTTTTTTCATTTCATGATCAAAATGCCGGGTTACGCACCATACATCGGCCGCTGGGATGCGAGCGATCATCCCGAATCACTTCCCACGGAGTTCACAGCGAAACTCGGTAAGGCTTGGCGGATTG
>JBGTEU010000161.1:0-3086 GCA_041747595.1 Bythopirellula sp. | reverse complement strand
GTTTGCTGAGCGAATGGTGGAGCCGAACTCCAGCTTGGGTGGCGCGATTCGTTACATGATCCGGCACTGGGAAGAGTTGACGCTGTTCTTGCGACAGGCGGGCGCGCCGCTCGATAACAATCTTTGTGAGCGCATGCTGAAGAAAGCCGAGTCAGACTACCACCGATTGTTGCGATTGTTCGCCACGCCAGGAACCAATTAGAATAGCGGTTTCCGCCCTGTTGGAGATCGTCGAGTGGTGTCGTAAACGGCCTGTTCAAGGAGGTAAACCATGCGAGCCGCCTCAAAACGAGTCCCCCCCCGCGCCGATCCCGAGACGTAAGCAAGCTAGCAACGCTTTGGGCGTGTCTTCCCGACGTGGCTCGAAGGAACGTACTCGCGGCCGCAACTCGAATCGTAAAGGCTCACGCCCTTCCTCGCGACGAGGAGGTGCAGCATGAGCGGTAAGAATGTTGCACAGCGTCAAGGAACTCTCCAGGCCCAGTTAATCAGTCATAAGATTGCCACGCGACATCTGGTCAAGTTGGCGATGATCTACGTGCGACAGTCAAGCGCTCGGCAGGTGCGAGAGAACGTCGAGTCGACGCAACTGCAGTACAATCTCGCGGGCCGCGCGCAGGCCTATGGTTGGTCGACCGATCGCACGGAGGTGATCGATGAGGACCTTGGTGTAAGCGGCCAAAGCGTTGAAGGCCGCGCCGGCTTTCAGCGACTGTTGGCGGAGATTTCCCTCGGTCACGTAGGTATCGTATTCGGTATCGAAATGAGTCGTCTGGCCAGAAACTGTCGGGACTGGCATCAACTCTTGGAGCTATGCGCGGTCTTTGATACCTTAATCGGTGACGCGGATGGTATCTACAATCCGCGCGAATACAACGATCGACTGTTGCTCGGACTGAAAGGCACTATGAGCGAAGCTGAGTTACACATCCTTCGGGGGCGTTTGGAGGCCGGCAAGAAGAATAAGGCACGACGTGGCGAATATTTTGCTCAAGCCCCTATCGGCTATGTACGTACCAAAGACGGCATAGCTCTAGACCCCGATGACCAGGCGCGTCATGTGGTCCAGCTGATATTCCAGAAATTTGATGAACTAGGAAGTATCAATGCGGTTCTGCGATTACTGCAGCGGGAGAGCCTGGTGATCGGCGTTCGTCCATCATTGGGAAGCATCAGCGGGCCACTCGAGTGGCGAGTGCCCAACCGAGGCACGATCACGCGAATTTTACACCATCCTATTTACGCGGGTGCGTACATCTATGGTCGAGCACTGACAGATCCAAGTCGCCGCGTCGAGGGCAAGACCAAATCAGGCAGACGGATAGCGGCTCAGGAAGAATGGCAGGTTCTTTTGCCAGATCGACTACCCGCTTACATCTCGTGGGATCAGTGGGAACGGAATCAGCACCGAATGAAAGAAAACAGCACATCGTTCAGTGCGGGGCCTCCGCGTGGCGCATCGCTTATTGCTGGACGAATCACATGTGGTCGTTGCGGTGCTCGGATGCCTATTTCCTATAAGCCTGCGAAGAATGCTTCCAAGTCGCCGTATTTTTGTTGCAGCCAGGCACGGATGAATCTTGGCGAACCTCTGTGCCAAACATTTAGCGGACGAGCCGTTGAATTGCTTATCGAAGAACTGGTGCTCACCGCACTCGCACCGGCCTCGGTGGAGCTAAGCCTTCGAGCCGCCGAATCGCTCGACAGTGAACGCGAGCGACGTGAGGCACAGCATACCCAGACCGTGCAGCGGGCGACCTACGAGTCCGAATTGGCACGTCGTCGTTACGATGAGGTGGATCCTGGCAATCGTCTGGTGGCCGCGGAACTGGAACGTCGGTGGGAGGCATCACTGCAAGTGCAACGCAAAGCGGAGGAAGCGCTCAATCGCTTCCGACAAGAGACGCCGACACACTTAGCCGCTGCACAGAGACAGGCAATTGTCGAGTTGGCGAATGACTTTCCGAAACTCTGGCACAGCGAGTCCACAACGGCGATTGAACGCCAGACGATCGTGCGTGCGTTAGTAACGGACATAGTTGTGACAGTTATCGGTAACAGTGAACGGTTATCGGTTACCGTGCACTGGGCCGGTGGCCTGCAGACTCAGCATGAGAGCCGTCGCCATGTCCAGGAATTCAGTCAGCTGGCAGCATCGCAAGAACTGGCGAAGCGAGCCGGCCAGCTCTACAACGAGGGCTATCCACTTGCCGAAATCGCCAAGCAGCTCAATGCCGAGGGATATCACCCTGCCAAGCAAGATCGGTTCACCGAGACGTCGATTGGTGCGTTCTGCAACATGCTGCGTCGCAAGGGGATCATCGCAACTGCTCCCAAAATCGCGCGACATTTTTGGCGATCGGGATCGCTATGCGAGAAGCTTGGTATTGCCAAGCCAACTCTAAGCGGTTGGCGGCGGCGCGATTGGATACAATATCGAAAAATTGGGAAGCGGCACATCTACTGGGCGGACGCTGATGAATTGAATCGGCTCAAACGACTCGCAAAGCATCCGGCAAGTGGATCAACGCCTACGCCCGCGAATCTCACCACGCCTGTTTGCAAGATGCCCGCCGCACCTTGCGGCAAATCGTGAGAAACACTGACGACAAGGAGCGCATTGTGACTAAGCGATCAAATACCCGATTCTCGGAAGGAAGGCTTGGCTCTTTTTTGGCAATCAAAGCGCAGGTGTGACCGCCGCGAAGTTGTTCACGCTGACCAAGACCTGCAACCGCTTGCGAATCGATCCTTTCGCGTACCTGCAGGACGTGTATGTGCGGTTACCGAGAATGTCGCTGGATGAGTTGCCGCAACTCCTCCCGGACCAATGGATCAAGGATCACCCTCAGCATCTCATTCAACAACGCATTCATGAAGCTCTCGACCGTGCTCAGCGTGCGCGCGAACGTCGCGCCGATCGCCGGCGCGCGGCTTGATCGTGATTGTGCCACGAGGTTAAGCCCCATGTCCCGCACCCGCATTCGTCTCGAACTCTTGCCCCATGAACGGGCCGCGCTGCTCCGGTGGAACTTTACTCCGGAAGTCCGGGATCAACTGGAACAGTTAGTCTCCAGCGATGCGGC
>JBGTEU010000160.1:0-8771 GCA_041747595.1 Bythopirellula sp. | reverse complement strand
CGGATGAAGAGTCCTGGTCGTTTGGGGCAAGAGAATCGCCAGATAGGATTGAGATGCGGCGGGATTCAGGCAGCGCGACGCTGCCGGTTATGCCCCCTTTTTGCCGCCTTTGAGGCGTTTGGCGTCGTTGCCACGGAGGTTGCGGGATTTGTCGCCGTCTCCCATCTTTTTTTGCCAATCAACTTTTTCCTCAACGTCGGTGGGCACATTGATTCGGCTTTCTTTGCTTTTGTCCGGCGAGATATGGGGTTGGTCGCTTGCGGCACTTTGCTTTTTCATGGCAATATCCTTTTAAAGCTCTCTAGTGTGGGGAGCCAGTTATCGTGGCGACCAATTTATTGGTGCAGATTGCATGCCAGTTGAACGTGTTTTTTAGGGCTAAACGAGGTCATTACCAATCTCAACGCTAAGGCCCCTGGCCATTGTGCAGGTCAATAGGGAGAAAATTGCCCAAAATTGAGTCTGGTCTTAAGTCTTTTTCACATAAAGAGTTATGTGATTTCCAACAGAGTCTTCTCGAAAAAGTCGAAATTGCGGCATATTTCGATACCAAAAAAGTGACAATTGCGCCTTACTTACAAAAGGACGTACTTTTCGGTTCTTTGTCGAGGAGGAACCCCGCGGTGCCATTCGGCGAGCCAGACGGCGACAAGACAGACGACGATTCAGAACGGGAAACGCTTGACGGCACGCCCGGCCAAGAGGATCGACGTCGGGACGCGTTCGCGCGGCTGTTCGCCAAACACGATCGCTGGTTGTATTCATACCTGGTGACGCTGCTGGGCAGCACGGCCGAAGCCGAGGAAGTGTTTCAGGAAGTGTGCGTGATCTTGTGGCGGGAATATGAGACTTTTCAGTTGGGGACCGATTTTGTGAAGTGGGTTGCGGTGGTCGCACACAATCAAGTGCGTAAGTTTCGCCGCCAACGTAAGCAAGATGGCTTTCAACTCAATGAGATAGCGTTTGATTTTTTGGCCGCCGAGGCCGTGGAGCGCGTGGACCTGTTCGCTTACCGCCGCGATGCCTTGCGGGGGTGCCTGGCGAAGCTGTCGCCGGCGGACCGGTCGCTCGTTCAACAATGCTACGAAGAACATAAAGTGAATTTCAAAGCGACCGCCCACAGATTGGGCCGCTCGGAGAATACGGTTTACAAGGCTTTGAATCGGATACGCCGCGTGCTTTTTGAATGCATCAATCGCACGATGGCCGCGGAAGGATGGCTATGAATCTCCACCAAGAAAGCTTGCCCCAAAAGCACAAACTCCTGCGGGTCCTGGGGGACCTTTGCAATGGCCAGCTTTCTGCGCACGACGAACCATGGCTGCAAGAAACGCTCGGCGAGAGTGCCGCGGCCCGCGTCGTTTATATGGATTACATGACACTCGACGCCTGCCTGGATGCCGAGGGTTCCGCGCTGTCGCATGAATCCCAAGATGTTGCGATGACTAATTCGCTGGGCGCCGATCATGGCTTGGTAAGCCTGGCTCGCGAGTTTGTCAATCAGGCCAACGAGCAAAGCGGTTTTGGCGCGAGCAATTTTCCTACAAATGAATCCCGTTGGCGGAGGCTACCTTCCTGGAGCGTCGCCGCGGCCTTGGTGGGAGTGGCCTTGTTTTCCAGCGTGGCCACATTTGGTTTGTTCGCTTTGGTGAACAGCCGCCCTGGTTTGAATGACTCGCAACAGCCCGTCGTCGCTCGCATTACCGGCACGCAAAACAGCGTGTGGCGGAATGAAGCGGCGCACGGTGTCGGTTACGGTTCCGAACTCGTCGCGGGTCAAGAATTAATGCTCCGAGAGGGGATCGCCGAGATCACATTCCAAGACGGGGCAACCGTGCTATTGGAAAGTCCTGCGCGATTCGTCGTCAACGCCCCACACGAAGTTCAATTGCACGAAGGCCGAATGGCGGCGGTGGTGCCCGCCGAGTCGCGTGGTTTCCGCGTGCATACCAAATCGCTGGACGTGTTCGACGTGGGCACGGAATTTGGCATGATGGCCCAGCAATCGGGGGCCTCGGAAGTCCATGTGTTCAACGGCATGATAAAGGCCAACGTGCTGGATAATGCGGGTCGGCCGCTTCGGCGGCTCGAGCTCAATTCCTCGGAAGCGGCGCGGGTGAATCCCATTTCGACGACGGTTGCCGAGTTTCCTGCCGACAATGCCGCGTTCGTGCGGAGCCTGGAACCGACCACCGGCCCGCGCGATGGCTTGCTGGCTTACGAAGGTTTTGATTATCCCGAGGGTCCCCTCGACGAGCAGAACGGCGGCTTCGGTTGGGCGGGGGCGTGGTTCAGCATTGCCGCCGATAGCCAAGCCGGAGCCGATTCCAACCGCGTAAGTCTTGGCAGTCTAACGGCCCGCGGCATCGTGCCGGTGGGGAATCGCGCCGTGCAAACGGCCCAGCAAAACCGCATCCGCCGGACGCTGGCCACTTCCGTGGGCAGCATCTTCGACGCGGCGGGTCTCGTGGAAAGCCAAGACGACGTGCGGCTGATTGGCCGCGATGGCAAGCACGTGTACGTGAGCTTCATTCAGCGGGCTTCCGCCACGGGCGACAATTTCTATGGTTTTGAGCTCCACCGCAGCGATGGAAATGCCAATCGGGTACTATCCATTGGTCATGGGGCGGAGGAGACTACTTACGGCGTCACTTCCAATTATAATGTCTATGGTGCGAAGAATTTCCCCGCGCTTGGCGAGGAAAACACCGAAGAGAATTTCTTTGTTGTGAAGATCACCTTTGGCGTCGAGAATCGCGACGTCGTGGAAGTGTATCGCAATCCGGAATCTCTGCGTGATGAACAAGCGTGTTCGGTGGACGCGGTCTTGAGAGGGAACTTTGCGTTTGATCGCATCAGCTTGGCGAGTTTTCATGGTACGAAGATTCACGAGGTAGACGAGATTCACGTCGGCACGCATTTTTTGGCGGTGACGGGGCGGTGGGGCGGCAAGCGAGGTTTGCAGCGGCAAATCATCGCAAGCGATCGCTGGGAGGGCGGACAAAAGCTTCTGGTGTTGAGAACGGCAGTTCAACAACAGGGCGTAAACTTCGCGTCGCTGGTGCCGGTTAGCATGTTAGATTGACTTTAGACTTATCGTGATGGGTGAGGAGTGAGTGGTATGTCATCCCGAGGGAGCCTAGGCGACCGAGGGATCTGGGTTATCGAATGACACGGATTCATATTCGTGTGAAAGGGAAGCCAGATTCCTTAAGTCGTACAACTCCTTTCGGAATGACGGTTCATTGCAGTTCGTAGTTCAAAGACTTTTCGGAATGGTGGGGCAATAAAGAGGCATTTATTGGAGGGGTGACGTATTGTCCACGCACCACAGGTGCGTAATCAACACTGCGACGCTTCATTGTGTTTGTTTTTTAACGTTTTGGGGGAAACCCCGGAGGTGGAGTAATGAAACGACTTCTCTGTTTGGCCATCGCCTGTTTGATGGCCGCACCTGCATCCGCCGTGACACTTGACGGCAGTATTGCCGGTGACGGCTACAGTTTGTACTCGACTCAAACAGTTCAGACTAACTTTGGTGACGCTAATCCTAATAACGGTAGCGAACTGAACGCAGGTTGGGCCAAGATTGACGGCGGCGTTCTTTATCTGGCGCTCACTGGTAACCTGGAAGGTAATTTCAACAAGTTGAATGTCTTTATTGATTCAGTGGCCGGGGGTGAGAACGTAATTACTAACGACACTATCAATGGTGGTAACAACCCGGCAAACGACGGTTGGGCCGGTAAGCACAATGGCCTCACCTTTGATGCTGGATTCGCCGCCGACTATCTGATGATTATGCGGAATGGTAACGGTAACACATTTGATTTCGACTTTAATAGCGTCGGTAACACGAGCGTTGTCGAATCTAACGGCAACATCTTTAGCGGCTCGACTCAGGGTTCCAATGCCAGCGTCGGTGATTCGGGGATTGGTGTTGCGTTTAACAACAGCAACACGCTGGGCGTCACCGGTGGCACGGGTGCTGCCGATCCAACTGCTGCTCAAGCAGTGCAGACAGGAATTGAACTCGCGATTCCGCTCTCCGCGATTGGTAATCCTGGCTTCGGCGACATCATCAAAATTAGTGCGATGGTAAATGGTTCGAACCACGATTACCTCTCCAACCAGGTTCTCGGAGGTCTTCCCGCCGGGACTGGCAATCTGGGTGGCGATGGTGCCGGTGGATTCACGGGCACTTTGTCTGGAATTAATTTCAACAACTTTGCTGGCGATCAGTTCTTCAGCATTCGCGTTGTTCCCGAACCGGCCTCCGTGGCGTTGTTGGGCATGGCCCTAGTGGGCCTGGCCTGCGGTCGCGGCCGTGGAAAGATGTAATTAGGTAAAAGTCGTTAGTCTTAGGTACTTATTACTAACGTCTGACGACTTTTGAGAGACCTTGTTTGTTGCAGTCGCCGATCCGTTCGCCAGCGCTCCCCGGTGTTGGCGAACGGTCGGCGGTTGCGAATTCAATTGCAAATTGAAAAATTTTCAATTGACAATTTGCATTTCCCGGCTCACTTGTCACAAGGCCGCTTTTCACAGGGATTGATAGGTTATGAAAAATTCTTATCGCAATCGTCATGTTCGAGAAAAGGCGTTCACCCTGGTGGAGCTGCTGGTGGTGATCGCCATTATCGGGGTGTTGGTGGCGCTCTTGCTACCGGCGGTTCAAGCGGCTCGCGAAGCGGCGCGGCGGATTCAGTGTTCCAACAATTTGAAGAACTTTGGCCTAGCCGTATTGAACTTCCATGATTCGAGAAAGCACTTTCCGCAAAGTGTGACTCAGTGGGGCCACGAGAAGCGGACTGTCGACTGTGCCAGCAGTCCGGCCGAGGTGCCAGGTGCGGGCGATGCGCCGCCAAATGGCCTAAATGGCAAAGGATGGATCGTTGACGTCTTACCCCAAATTGAGCAGCCCGGGCTGCACGACATGATTACGCAGAATTATGATGGTGCATTTGGTGTCAATGGTCCGTTCGGCAATGGGATGGGTAAACCGATCTTGGCCGACACGGTTGCAACGCAATTACCGATATTTACTTGCCCCTCCGATAACTCGGCTGTGCCCAGTAATCAGCAATATTATTGGCCGAATCGTTTAATTGCTACGACGAGCTACAAAGGATGTATCGGGGACTCGCTACTGTCGACCAATGCTACACCTTGTAGTACCCAAGTCGACCCCCCCGCTACATTTGTTAGTCCTGGCTCGCCCCTTAATAGTGGCTCGCCCGACACGCACCACACGATGTCGAACAACGGCATTTTTCAGCGAACCAGTATCTGGGCGCCTCTGAATATGAAATCGATCAGCGATGGTACCAGCAACACTTTTATGATTGGTGAAAATGTTGTCATGGTTGACTATCACTCGGCGGCCTACTTCGCCGATGGCGATTGGGCCACTTGTAGCATTCCGATCAACTATCTGCCGCTTCATTTGGAGCCGGCAGCATTCAAAGATGGAAATATCTCGAAGGGAGTGCGTGGTTTCAAAAGTCTGCATCCCAGTGGGGCACAGTTTGTGATGGCCGATGGGTCGGTGCACTTTATTCAAGAAAACATTGATACCATCAGCTATCGAGCACTTTCCACTCGTGAAGGTGGGGAAGTGGTCTCGTTTAAGTAGAGTCAGTTTCAGAAACCTGAGCCGAACGCGCTAGCGTCGGGTGTTCCTGCGATACGGCCTGAAAAATCAAATAACCCGAGGCTAGCGCCTGCGGCTCACAAGACAAAAGTACATTTTGAAATTGGTTCTAGTCAGTCAACTGTTTGACCGGGGAGATTAGTAGTGACTGCAAAAAAAAGAAAGTATGTCTTGGCGTATTGTTCAATTTCGTTGATCTCGGGGCTTGTTGGCTGTGGCGGTCCCTACGACGCCTCGGTTCAAGGAATTGTCACCCTCGACGGCAACGCCATACCGACGGGAGCCATTTCATTTGTTCCGTCGACTGGTGGTCCTCAGGCCTACGCGCACATAGAGGAATCCGGAAATTATGAAGTTTATACCGGGCGCGAGTCGGGTTTGCCGTCCGGCGAGTACAACGTGACCGTGGTGGCGAGGAAACCGTCAACGACGCTGTCGGAAGGGGGTGGGTCTCCGCCTCCGGGCGAAGCGATTACTCCTCGCTGGTATGCCTCAACGAAAACTTCAGGCCTGTCATTCAAAGTCGAACCGGGCAGCAACAAAATCAACCTGGAACTGACCTCAACACCCCCCGCCGGTTGGCAAGATCCGGCACAGCAAGGTCGCCGCCAAGCCGCGCGCTAGTCGGTACGAATTGGAACAGAAGAGAGTAAACCACCCTTGATGATCACTACACGAGATAACCGACCGCCGCTCCTAACTGCCGCGATGCTCTTGGCAATCGCCGTTGCCGTTTGTGGACAGGTTTGTGCCCAGAGCGTTTCCGAGCCGGCGACGCTGCAGATGTTCGAAGCCAAGTGGGACACCATCGAAAAACGTCAGGTCGATTTGTTCTATGCCGGGTACGGGGCGATGTGGTTACCCTCCCCAGCGCGGGCCGACACGGGGCCGTTTTCGGTGGGTTACGACGTGTTCGACCGCTTTGACCTGGGCAGGCAGGGGAGCGAAACGCTTTACGGCACCGAGGGGGGCCTCAAGTCGCTCGTCAAGACGGCCCGTCGCGCTGGCGTGAGCGTCTATACCGATCTGATTTGGAATCACAATGGTTTTGGAAGCTCCCTTGATGCCAGCTTCGTCGCACTCGGGGGTTACCCAGGTTTCGTGATGACCCAGCCCGGCGATCCGTACGGCGATTTTCACGATCCGTTTATCCACTTCGACAACAACCCCATCGAGGGTCGGCTTTCCGGGTTGTACGACATCGCACAAGAAAAGAACTACCAGTTTATTCGCAATCCGGTGGAGGAGGGTAATCCGAACAACATCCCCGCGGGAACCGTGTTCAATAAACCCAATCCCAACAACGCCCGTTTCTACACCGACCAAAGCCTCGGCGGAACAGAAGTGTTCGACCCCGCGTTGAATCAGACCGTCACGCTTTACGATTTCAACACGACCACGCCGCTGGCAGGGGACCCCGTGATGGAAAATGCGACGGGCCTGTTGATGCGTAACGCGCGGTGGATGATCCAAGAGATCGGTGTGGACGGTTTCCGAACCGACGCGGTGAAGCACATGCCGACCTGGGTGTTGAATTATTTGGACCAGGCAGTGTTCCGCGCGAATCCCCGTTTGAATCACGACGGCACGATCAAGCCGGTCTACTCGTTTGGCGAAATCCTGGACGGCAACAAGGGCTTTGTGCAAACCTTCATTCGGCACGACTTGCCGAGCCAATACGCGATCGAGCAAAGCAACACGACGGTCGGTGGTAACCGCGACGCACTCGATTTTCCGCTGTTTTTTGCATTACGCAATAATCTCACGGGTAATGGCTTGGCTAACAACTGGCACGGCATCCGCAACGCAAGCCAGGACTTGCAGGACGACGGCCTGCATAATGGCAGCCAGGGGGTGTCGTTCGTCGATAGCCATGACAATCTCGGCGGTGGTTTTCCGTTCTTGAAAAATGTCGCGTATGCCTACACGTTAATGCGACCGGGCCAAGCCAACGTGTATCTCAATGCCAAGCACTTCGGCGAGAATCGCGACTTGCCTAATGATGGCAAAGACGACGCGCTCGGCGGCTTTTATGGAGAGACCATCACCAAGCTTGTAGAAATTCGCAACACGCACGGGCGTGGGGATTTCCACGAACGCTGGGTCGACGATGCGTTCAATCCTAACGGCTTTTCAAACATTTACATTTACGAGCGTTCGAACGCAGCCATTGTCGGGCTCAACAGTCGCAATGATGCGTTCGTCGAGACGCGTAATGGCGTGCAAACGAACTTTGCCCCCGGCTCGATTCTCGTCGAGCTCACGGGTAACGCAGCCGATCCGTTCGTCGATCCGGGCGACGTGATTCCCGAGACGATCAAAGTCAACGGCTCGGGTCAGATCAACATGAGCATCCCCAGCAACGACACGCACGGCCGGGGCTATGTGATTTATGGCTTGGCGACGCCGCAGGGCAATCTCAGCCTGACCAATGTTGCAACGACGCTGCAGGGAGCCTCGCCCACCGCGGCCAATAACGGTACCGCCCGGCTTGGGGATATCGACGTCATCCGGTCCGATTCCTTCACCGTTCAACTCAACACCACGCCGGTTAGCTTGCTTGACCCCGATACACAGATGCTCGTGCGAGACTTCCATGCCGACGGCGATACCGCCGTGATCCGCATCAATGATGGTATGGATCTGAATAATATAGCCGGCATCGACAATCCGACGCCGGGGAGTGTTTCTTACGGTTTCGAAGAGTTCACCGATGTACGAGTGCCGGGGTTCGGCAACAACGGCAATGGCACCTACGCGCAGACCATTGACACGACCCAGTTGAGCGAAGGTCGCCACTTCGTCACCGTGCGGGCCTTCCGCCACCGCGATTCGGGGACGGGGGGCGACGGCGGTCCCGCCGTCTACACCGATTTTAAACGGGCGATTTACGTTGACCGCTTCGCCCCGGAATCAGCCGTCGTGAGCTTTGATCCCTTCGCCTCGAGTCCCAATACATTGCAGAACCGCGATCTGATTGTCAAATCACTCGACGGCACGGCCGAGAGCATGCATGTGTTTCTCGATTTACCGGCGATCCTTACCGACGCGCAGGTGTTGCAAATGGCACTCAACGGACAAAACCCAGCCGCAAAATACGACGCGGACTCCTTTGTCT
>JBGTEU010000159.1:0-8595 GCA_041747595.1 Bythopirellula sp. | reverse complement strand
CGCTGATCGTCTTAGCTTCGCAATCGTTCGCTCAAGCATTCGCTCAAGAAAACGGTCTTCAAGTTCTTGGTCAACCGGGCGCTGCCGCCGCGGGGGATTCGATCCCCCTTCCGCCGGAAGCGCAGACGGTCGAAAAGATTTACGAATTCCTCGATGGCCTCGGTGACTTGAAGCCAGCCGGTGAAAGCGATGCCGAAGTTGACGCGCACCAAAAGAAAATCTTTCGCACGGTGCTGGTGGCCATCAACAAAGCATTGGCTTTGGAAATCACCGACGCCCAAGCCGTCGAAGGGCATTTCTACAGACTTCAAGCTCTCCAATATTTGCAGCAACTCGGCGAGCCGGGTGCGGCCAACCAATTCAACCAGGCGATTACCGCCGCGTTGTCCGATAAGCGTCCGCAAGTGCGAGAGATTGGCATGAAATTTCATGTCGAACAAGGTCTCGGCATGTGGTCGAAGCTCAATGAACAGCAACGGGCAGGACTTGTCGACGCGGTCGCGGCCTTTGTCAGCCAGGGCACTCCCGACGGCGGCAAGCTGCAAATGGTAATGGCCGTGGTCGATTATTTGGGCGACATGACGGGCGGGGCACCTTATGCCAAACGACTGCTCGATGCCACGATTCCGCTTTTCAAATCGAGCGGCGATGAAGATCTGCTGAGCGTTGTCCCCATGCTCGAAGGGATCGCCCGTCGCATGGGGCTCCCCGGCAATCCGATCGAAGTCCATGGCACGCTGCTCGACGGTTCGCCGTTCGATTGGTCCGCTTATCGCGGCAAGGTGGTGCTTGTCGACTTTTGGGCGACCTGGTGCGGACCTTGCCGTGCGGAGGTTCCCAACGTGCTGAAGCTCTACAAGGCTTATCACGACAAGGGCTTTGAGGTCGTGGGCATCAGCCTCGATGAAAAGCCCGAAGACGCCCAAAAATACATCAGCCAAACGAACATCCCCTGGGTCACGCTCTTCAATCAAGATGAATCGCAGCGTGGCTGGGAACATCCGCTCGCCGTTTATTACGGCATCACGGGCATTCCCCGTGCGATCCTCGTCGATCAAGCGGGCAACGTCGTGAGCATGATGGCCCGCGGTCCCAATCTGGACCGCGAGCTCCGCAAACTCTTGGGCGAACCACTGGCCGTGGCGGACGAAACCGTCTCTGATGACTCCGTCGAGACTGCTTCGCACGAAGAGGTCGCTTCGCCCGAGGAGACTGCTTCGCCCGAGGAGACATTGAACACCGAGCCAGAGTGATCCTCGCATGACTGACGGCTCATAGCTGACAGCTTTTTCCTTCCGCCCCAACTTGGTCAAGACGGTCAACTTGGCATGCGCGTTTCACGGATCACTCTCCAGGGCTCGATTCGCCGAGAGGACCGTTTCTCTCGGGTTTTTCTCGAAGCGGCCAACGCCGATTGCAGTTTTCTCCCGAAGGGGACAGCATTTTGCCAAGGGGCCAAGGTTTTAGGGAGGGTCTATGGACGGTGGGACTGTGGACTGTGGATTATCAGAGCGCGCATCTCGAGCGCAACCGTAGGCCGGACCGAGTGGAGCGAGTTCCGGCGCATAAGGGATTTTTGCCTGCTCTCAAGTTGCCAAAGAACGAAGCCGCCATCACAACGATTCCCCAATCAATGGGACTGAAGGCGAATCGCTGAAAGCTGACGGCTTTTCCCACCATTATCGCGATTTGTAATCGCGCCGCCACAAGTTTTTTTGGACACCGGGCAAGCCGGATGCGTGAGCTTCCGTAGCTTCTTAACGTAGCGTGGCCAAGAATGTGTTGACAACAACAACGAGCCACCAAGTAGCGGCAGTGAATAGCCAGGCGGCGTAAGCCCCAGCAACTGAGGCCGCCGAACTTGTTCGGACTAGAGACCGAAGGCAGTACTCCCCAAAGTCCCAAGGGGGGCAGTCATGCCGGGCGGATGCAGTCGTCGGTGATGAGCGATTCAGTTTTTTCGATGAGCCGTGGGTGTATGCTCGGCAGGACCTCGCACAACAATATTTTTGAGGGACCCGCGGCTAAATTGTTGGTGGGGTCGTGTTCCAGGGGCTTACGCCACCTGGCTATTCACTGTCGCGGCTTTGCCGCTGGATTCCCACCCCCTCGGGAATGACGAAACGCGCTCTCTCGCGTATCATCGGCGAAACACAGGAAAGGTGGAGAGCGGAAGGGGGGTTCAAAATCCCCCTCCCCTATCCCCTCCCCTGAATACAGGGGAGAGGGATTTAAACTGCTGGCAAGTCTTGTCCAAGTCAATCGTTTTTAGATATTCCTATGGCCGATCCCACGCCAAAAATCGTTCCGCTCGAATACGAAGGGGTCTTCGCCGAGCCGTGGTCGCTCAATAAGCTTGGGCGAACGCTGCGGATCTTTGGGCCGGCGGCGATTGTCGCGTCGGTGGCGATTGGGGCGGGGGAAACCATCGTGGTGGTTCGCGCGGGGGCTTGGGCCGGGTATGGATTGTTGTGGCTCGTGCTGTTGAGCGTGCTCGTCAAAGGGGTGTTCGTTACCTATCTCTTGGGCCGTTACTCGGCGGTGAGCGGCGAGCCGATTAGCCAACGGCTTGTGCGTGTGCCGGGGCCGCGGGGTTGGTTGCTCGTCGTGCTGGTGATTCTCGAAATGGCCGCGGCAGGGCCTTTGTGGGCGGCGGTGGCGCGGCCCTGTGGCGAGCTGTTGTATTACCTGCTCTTTGAAGGCCGACTTACTTCGGCAACGCCGCAGAGCGAATTGCTGATCGCCCGGGTGATCACGATGGCCTTTATCGCCGCGGCCCTGGGGTTCAGCGTTTTAATGAATTACAACCGGCTGGAAAAACAACAGGTGATCATCTGCTGTACTTTGGTGGCAGGGACGATCTTCGGCACCATTTTGGTCCGGCCCGATTTTTGGGAGGCGTTGAAAGGGAGTTTCGCCTTTGGCCATATCCCCGAGTTTCCCGCCTGGGCACCGGAAAGCGTCCGCGACCATCGGGCACTTACGCTTGTGACCACCTTCGGCTACGTAGGTGGCAGCGTGCTGGGGTACATCGTGTACGCGAACTGGATTTCGCTGCACGGCTGGGGACTTACCAGCCATCCGCAAATCGACGAAATCCGCCGTCGCGCGGCGGAGGGAACGCCCGCTGATTATTTGCCGACCGAACCCGCTCTCGTCGAGCGCGTTCGCCGTTCGTTGGCGCCGCTGAAATGGGACGTCGGCTGCGGGGCGGCCGTGCTGTGGATCGTGAGTGCATCGTTCATGATGGCCGGCGCGGCGGTGCTCTATCCGCTCGCCTCTCGTGGCGAACTTCCCGCGTCGCAGAGCGATTGGAGCTTGCTCACCGATCAAGCGTACATTTGGCGAAATATCCACCCCTCGTTGATTTGGGTTTATTACGTCTGCGTGCTCTTAGCGCTGTGGGGAACCTTGCAAGCCTTTCCGGAAATTTACTCGCGCGTGATCCACGATTTTGCCCAGGCGATTTGGCCCCAACGGCATTGGTCGCACAAGCGGATTCATTTGATCGTGCTCGCATACGTGCTGGTGATGTCGTCGCTTGTGGTATGGAGCGATTTGCGATTCGACACGATCACGCACATCGTGGCGTTTCTGACGACGAATCTCGCGGTGGCGCTCTCGATGTGCGCGGCGTTGTATCTCAACTTTCAATTGCCGCGAGGCTACCGCACGCGGTGGTGGATGCTCGGGGGAGGGATTTTCTCGGCGGTGATATTGCTCGTCGTCGCGGCGGTGAGTGGCGCGGGGTTGTGGGCGGAGATTCGAGGGTTGATGGCGGGCTGACGGGAACTTGCTGGACAATAGCTGTTTTTGCGATGTAGAATAATAGTATGACCTTCCGCACTGATGCCATATACGAAGGAGGGGTTCTTCGCCCCTTAGTTCCTCTCAATCTTCAGGAGCAGGAAGTGGTGTCGCTCGCCATTTCCACGGCCTCAGTAGAGCAACCGCTTCTCAGCGAAGTTGAGCATCAGCGCAGGGTCTTAGCCGCATTCGTTGCCAAGATGGAATCGTTGCCTGACGACACTCCCACCGACGGCTTTTCAAATCGCGATCATGATCAACTGATTTACGGAAAGTGACATGATTTTCGTCGATACCGGTTCTTGGTATGCGCTCACAACACCGGGAGACCCAGACCACGATCGGGCGAAAGCTATTCTTGAGTCAAACACCGAGCCGTTCTTGACCTCTGACTACGTCGTTGATGAACTGCTGACGTTGTTCATCGTGAGAGGTCAGAAGACAAAGGGAATTGAATGGAAGCATGACGTATTAGAAAGTGGTGGGGTTCGTCTGGAACGGGTGAGCGAGTCAGACTTTGACAGCGCCTTGCGACTTTATCAGGAATTTGCGGATAAAGAATGGAGCTTTACTGACTGCACAAGTTACGTGCTGATGCAGAGACTCAAGATTCAGCAAGCTTTTTCATTCGATCATCATTTCCGTCAGTTTGGGATCATTACTGTGATCCCTGAAAAATGAGTGCCTCGCCGGTCCCTGTGCACCCCCTCCGAAATTGCTAGAATGGCGGTCCATTCGACTTTGATCCGCTGTTCGCAATTCTGGAATAACCACATGCCGCGCAAGAGTTTTAATGTGGCCCTCATCGGCTACAAGTTCATGGGCAAGGCCCATAGTCAGGCCTGGAGCACCGTGGGCCGCTTTTTTGATCTCGATCTGAAGCCTGTGATGAAGGTGGTTTGCGGCCGCGATGCGGGGGCCGTCGCCGAGTTTGCCGAGCGCTGGGGCTGGGAAGATTCCGCGTCCGATTGGCGCGAAGTTGTGAAGCGTAGCGACGTCGACGTGGTTGACATTTCGGCCCCCGGCAATGTGCATGCCGAGATCGGCATCGCCGCGGCTAAGGCGGGCAAGCATGTGTTTTGCGAAAAACCGCTCACCTTCACTTTGGCCGAAGGGAAGACGATGCTTGCCGCGGTCCGCAAGGCGGGCGTCAAGCACATGGTCAATTTCAACTACCGCCTTTGTCCTGCCGTGTCGCTCGCCAAGCAAATCATAGCGTCGGGGGGCATCGGCGAGATTCGTCACGCCCGTTTCACATATCTGCAAGATTGGCTTGTTGATCCGCAGTTTCCCATGAATTGGCGACTCCGCAAGGAAGCCGCCGGCTCGGGAGCGCATGGCGATTTGGGCGCCCATTCCATCGACTTGGCACGTTTTTTGGTCGGCGAGATCGGTGAAGTCGTCGGCATGAAGAAAACATTCATCACGGAGCGCCCGGCCGAGGGGACTTCCTCGGGTCTAACGGCGACTGCCGGCGAGGGGACCGAGAAAGTGACCGTCGACGATGCGTCGGTGTTTCTCGCGAAGTTCCAAGACGGAGCCTTCGGCACGTTCGAGGCCACACGCCTCGCGCCGGGACGGAAGAATTTCAATCGCTTCGAGATCAACGGCAGCACGGGGTCGGTGGCGTGGTGTTTCGAGGATTTGAACTATCTCGATTACTTTTCGACAACCGACCCGGCGTCTGCCCAAGGTTTCCGTCGCATCATCGCCACCGAGGGGGTTCATCCCTACGCCGGCAATTGGTGGCCGCCGGGGCACATGCTAGGATACGACCACGGCTTTGCCCACGCGGCTTACAATCTTACACAGGCGATAGCCCACGACCAGGCGTGTGTCCCCGATTTTTGTGATGGCGCGCAATGCGTCGCCGTGTTGGAGGCGGTTGACCGTTCGATTGATTCGGGCAGTTGGGCGCAAGTGGAAAAAGTTGAATAGATTTTTGTCATTCCCGCGCAGGCGGGAATCCAGTTTCGAAGTTGTATCATGGATTCCCGCCTGCGCGGGAATGACGGAAGGCAAGTCGAAGAGTTATGACGCATAAGCACATCAAAGCGGGGATCATCGGCACAGGGTTTATTGGACCGGCACACGTCGAGGCGATTCGCCGATTGGGGTACGTCGAAGTGGCCGCCGTTGCCGAGCGGGGACAAGACTTGGCTGAACGCAAGGCCGCTGAGCTTTCGATTCCCAAGGCGTACGGCGATTATCACCAATTGCTCGCCGATCCCGAGATTCAGGTCATCCACAATTGCACGCCCAATCATCTTCACTTCGAGGTGAATCGCGACATCCTCGCCGCGGGCAAGCACGTTGTCTCCGAGAAACCGCTCGCCATGGATTCGACCGAATCGCGTGAGCTTGTTCGGCTAGCTGAAGCGGCGGGTGTGGTTCATGCCATCGACTTCAACTATCGCTACATGCCGCTCGTGCAGCAAGCCCGCTTGATGTGCCAAAAAGACGACGTGGGCCGCGTGTTGGCCGTGCATGGTTCGTATTTGCAAGATTGGCTGCACAAGGAGACCGATTGGAATTGGCGGCTTGTCCCCGAGATGAGCGGTGCCTCCCGCGCCGTTGCCGACATCGGTTCGCACTGGTGCGACCTGATTCAGTTCATCACGGGACTGAAAATCGTGCGAGTGATGGCCGATCTCGTAACGATTCACCCCGTGCGCAAACGGCCCAAGGTCGAGGTGGAAACCTACGCCGGCAAAGTCCTCAAGCCCGAGGACATGGAGGACGTGCCGATCAAGACCGAGGATTACGCGTCGATCTTGCTGGAGTTCGATTCCGGAATGCACGGCGTGCTGACGGTCAATCAATGCGCGGCGGGCCGGAAGAACCGGCTTTACTTTGAAATCGATGGTGCGAACTCCGCGCTCGCCTGGAATCAAGAGCGGCCGAACGAATTGTGGGTCGGCCGCCGCGACGGTCCGAACCAGACGATTATGAAGGACCCCAGTTTGCTCTACCCCGAGGCCCGCGAATACGCGCACTATCCGGGGGGCCATAATGAAGCGTATCCCGACGGTCCGAAAAATCTGTTCCGCAACGTCTACGGCTTTATCGCCGGCGAGCGCAAAGGGGGCGACTTTGCCACGTTTGTTGATGGCCATAACGAGATTGCGATTTGCGACGCCGTGCTCAAGAGCGGCCAGGAAAAGCAGTGGGTCGCGGTCGAATACTGATGGGATGAAACCGCTAATCGACGCTGATGTGCGCTAATTTTTTAAACAGGAGGAAGCAGAGGGAGCAGAGGATTTAATTTCTCCGCTTCCTCTGCTCTCTCCTGTAAAAACAAGAATAGAACACAGATTGTCGCGGATTTGACGGATGGACGCGAATTATGTGAAAAATGAAATCCGTGTTTGATCCGCTAAATCTGCGTTCATCCGCGTTCCCTGCTCTCTTTCACAAGATTTGCCAATTTGCGGCCCGTTGTGCTGAGCGGTAGTTCGCTGAGTTCCACGGGGCGAATCCAGCGGGCGTTTTTGTCGCTGCTAAGCTTGCCACTCGAGTAGGTTGCCGCGTAGCAATCGAGCGTGATGCGAAATCGTGTGACGCCATGCTTGATCGTGGTGAGCAAGTTGCCCGGGTCGATGGAAACGCCAGTTTGCTTTTGGACTTTCGCGATCAATTCCTCGCGGACGAAGAGCGGGCCTTCGCTCGTTATTTCAAAGCGGGGGAAATCCCACAAGCCGGCCCAGCGTTCGTTGGCCCCGCACAGTCGAATAAGCACGCGGCCGTTTTTCTTGACGATGACAGCCGCCTCGCGGATGGCCGTGAATTTCGTCTTGGCGGCGGATTTGGGGATTTCGTTTTGCAAGCCCGCTTGAAAAGCCCCGCACAGGGGCGAAACGGGACATTCATCGCACTTGGGACTGGTGGGCGTGCAGACCAGCGACCCCAGCTCCATCAGCGCTTGATTGAAGTGGGCGACATTGATCCGTGGCAAGATTTCCTCGGCGGTGGCCCACAGCAATTTTTGCCCAACCGACTTTGTCGGATCGTCGGGATAGGCGAGAAGCCGTGCAAGCAAGCGAATGCTGTTCGCTTCGAGAATCGGTGCCCGCTCGTTGAAGGCAATCGAAGCAATCGCTCCGGCGGTGTAGCGGCCGATCCCCGGCAAGGTTTGCAGAGTGAGCACGTCGCGGGGAAATTTTCCACCATGCTCTGCAACGATTTGTTTCGCCGCGGCGTGCATTCCGCGTGCGCGGCGGTAGTAACCCAGCCCTTCCCACAACCTTAGGATTTGCGATTCCTCAGCCGCGGCAAGTTTTTCGACCGTGGGAAACTGCTTGACGAACCGCTCGAAGTAGGGCCTCACCGCCGCGACGGTTGTTTGTTGCAGCATCACCTCGCTCACCCACACGCGATAAGGGTCTTGAGACTCACGCCAAGGAAGATCGCGCTTGTGCTTGTCGAACCAAGTTAATAGGCGCCGGCGGAAGGATTGCTTCCACGGGGAATCAAGCGCGGGGGAGAGGGTGCAATCCGTTGCCATATAATGTCATTCTGAAGGAGCCTTGGCGACTGAAGAATCTAGGTTCACACTGATTTAAGCCAGATCCCTCGGTCGGCAAGCCTCTCTCGGGATGACACTAATCTGTACCAATGGTTTCTGGTCGGTCGCGCAGCTACTGCATGAACCGCATTGGCCCGTCCGTTTTTCCACGAAGCGTTGCCAAGCAATTCGGCCGAGATAGGCGGCGGCGATGGCGACGATTGTTAGTGCGAGAAAATCTTGCATTGAATTTAGAGGAAAAAATTACAACCAAATGCGGCTGG
>JBGTEU010000158.1:0-4609 GCA_041747595.1 Bythopirellula sp. | reverse complement strand
AATCTGCGTGAACCAGGTCTGGGGATTCCAAACACTCGCTCCTTGAAGCACCGAGACGCATGCCGGTGATTGCGTGTAAAGGTCACAGTGCCGACCGGCCGTGCGTTCCGCGTTTGCGTAGTCGTATTGTCCCGGGTTCAGGGCGGGGGAGGATTTCGCCAGCCGCGCGAACACCAAGAGCCGATCTCCCGGCGTGATGTTCGGGAGGATACCGTTCACGCGGAGCCGCACGTCGCCGCTTACTGTTTGCCACTGCATGCCGTTTCGCAGACTCGTGATGCGGACTTCAACTTCGCTCCGCGGTTCAGCAGGGATCGCCCGCAACGGGTTGACTGCCGGTGCGGGGCTCCATTGCGAGGGCTTGGTAGCGACGGCTTCCAAACAGACCGGCTCTGCCATTTCCCTGGCGTAACGCGCAAGCTCGTCACGGCGTACATAATTCCAATTGAGATCATGCCAAGCACCACCCAGACTCACGACGGCGAGCAACATTGCTGTAAGCGAGGTTCTCGGAAAGCGCCAACGATACAGAACCGCGGCAATGAGCGTGGCACTCACCGCGGCAAGCCACCAATCGACGACAGTGAACGATTTCAAGGAATCGCCGCCAAACCGGTCTGCCACGATCCCCGCGGCCAACGCCAAGGCCACCAGCAGCAATGGCTGCGAAGCCATGGTTTGGCCGCGGACGCGAAATTCAGTTAATTCCACGCTCATGTCTGGTCGTTCCCCGCTTGGTAGCGGGCTCGGTGAATTGGCCCGTCTCCAGTGACATGGTTAGTGTAATAGGAGGGCGAAGGGGATGAAATCACTTTCTTCGCGCTTGAAGCATCGCCGAAAAGTGGGAACAATATGCAAAACCTTTACTCGTCCCAACGGTACGGAGAATCCCCATGCAAAGTCGGTCCACAAACGCTCTCGCTTCCTGGGGATGCGCCCTCGTCGTGATGGTGACGAGTATTCACCAAACCGGCTGCCAATCAGAGCAGCGCGCCGCCACGAAACCGGCTGCGACTGAAACCGAAAGTGCCTCGGCGAAACCTGCCGACCCTCCCTCACCAGAAACCTCAATTAAGGAGTCCGACTTGATTCCCCGCAGCGTGTTGTTCGGTAATCCCCAGCGAGCGAGTGCCCGCGTCAGTCCCAACGGCAAGTGGCTCAGCTACCTTGCTCCCGTCGACGGTATTCTGAACGTGTGGGTCGCTCCCATCGACGACGTTTCCAAGGCCAAGGCGGTGACCGAGGACAAGGTACGTGATATCCGTGGCTACCACTGGGCTTACACCGGCAACCACATTCTTTACTCCCAAGACAAAGCCGGTGATGAAAATTGGCATATCTACGCAACCAATGTCGAAACGGGCGAGACGAAAGACCTCACCCCGCTCGATGACATTCATGCCCAAATTCAGGACACGAGCGAAAAATTTCCCAACGAAATTCTCATTGGACTCAACGACCGCGTTCCGCAATTGCACGACGTGTGGCGGGTGAACATCGAGACGGGCGAGCGCGAGCTCATCCAACAGAACGAAGGGGTAGCCGCGTACGTTACTGATAACGACTTCGACGTGCGGTTCGCTTTCAATTACACCCCCGAGGGGGGCACGACGTTGATGAAACCCAAAGAGCCGGGCAAGACCGGCGAGGGTGCCGAATGGGAAGAGTTTATCACCACGGGTCCCGAAGATGCGATGAACACGGGCCCCGCGGGGTTCGACAAGACCGGCAAG
The DNA here is from genome assembly GCA_041747595.1 of Bythopirellula sp. Taxonomy (GTDB): domain Bacteria; phylum Planctomycetota; class Planctomycetia; order Pirellulales; family Lacipirellulaceae; genus Bythopirellula. The sequence goes on along the minus strand of JBGTEU010000158.1, from coordinate 2,876 downwards.
GTGCTCTACCTGCAAGATAGCCGGGATCGGGATACGGGAGGGTTATTTGCGCTCGATCTGGAATCGGGCGAAACGAAACTCATTGCCGAAGACCCGCGTGCCGACATCGGCAACGTGATGGCTCACCCGACCGAAAAAACGATCCAAGCGGTGAGCTTCAACTACACCCGCGACGAATGGAAGATTCTCGACGAGTCGATTCGCGGCGACTTGGATTATTTGGCCACCGTCGAGGACGGCGAGGTGCTCGTCACCAGCCGCACGCTTGACGACAGAATGTGGACCGTGGCTTATTTGCTCGACGACGGGCCGATCAAGTTTTACTTGTACGATCGCGACAAGAAGGAAGCAAAATTCCTATTTAACAGCCGCGACGATTTGGAAAACTACCAATTCGTCAAGATGCACACCCCAATCATCAAGAGCCGTGATGGGTTGAATCTCGTGTCGTATTTGTCGCTCCCGCCGGGGACCGATTCCGATGGCGATGGCAAGCCTGACAAACCGCTGCCCCTGGTGCTCGACGTGCACGGCGGACCATGGGCCCGCGATGAATGGGGGTTCAATAGCTCGCATCAATGGCTCGCCAACCGTGGTTACGCGGTACTCAGCGTGAATTTCCGCGGCTCGACCGGCTTCGGCAAGAATTTCACCAATGCTGCCAACGGCGAGTGGTCCCGCAAGATGCACGACGATTTGATCGACGCCGTCGATTGGGCCGTCGACCAGGGAATCGCCGAGCGCGACAAGGTTTGCATCATGGGGGGGAGTTACGGCGGTTATGCCACGCTCGTGGGTCTCACTTTCACCCCCGACGTGTTTGCCTGCGGCGTGGATATCGTAGGCCCATCAAGCTTGGTGACGCTCTTGGAAAACATCCCTCCCTATTGGGTTCCCTTCATGCCGGTCATGAAGGTCCGCGTCGGTGACGTGGATACCGAGGAAGGCCGCGCGGAACTGTTGAAGCGGTCGCCGTTAACCTTGGTCGATAAAATCGCCAAGCCGTTGTTGATCGGCCAGGGGGCCAACGATCCCCGCGTGACGCAGCTCGAGGCGGACCAAATCGTGCATGCGATGGAAGCGAAAAAGATCCCCGTCACCTACGTGCTCTACCCCGACGAAGGCCACGGCTTTTCGGGCGAGCCGAATCGCATGTCGTTCAATGCCGTGACCGAGGCGTTTCTCGCCGAGCATTTGGGAGGCGAGTTCGAGCCGGTCGGCAAAGACTTTGAAGGCTCGAGCATTCATATCCCCGTGGGCGTCGACGATCTCCCCGGCGTCGCCGAGGCGCTTTCCTCGGATCGCAAGCAGATGCCGCCGAAGGAGGAGAAGCCAGCCGAGGGCCAAGCCTCGTGAACTAAGTTGCGGCAGACTGGACGGTCAGACAGAAGGTCTGGGTCGGGTGGCGACAAATGCTAATGGATTTATGTCGTTCCCCACCAAGTGATGCTTATCTAGGGCAGATCGCGGACGTCAGAACACTTTTAAGGACGGTTACTCAGTGAGAGCCAAGCGGCGTCGCACAATCGAAAAGTGGGACGTCGCACGTCCGCACCGCCTGCTGACGGGGCATTGGATTTCACCGCCGAGACTCTTTGGCGGCTCTTTCGCCGTGTTAATACTCTTGGGGACTCTTGGCCTGAAGTATCTGCCGGGTCTTTATACGGGCGAGCCGCTCAATTGGCTCGACGCTTTGTTTACCGCGACAAGCGCAGTTTGCGTGACCGGTTTGATCGTAGTCGATACGGCGAGCTACTTCACGATGGCAGGACAAGCCTGGTTGTTATTACTTATTCAGTTGGGAGGCCTCGGAATGATTGCCTTCTCGAGCATTATTATTACTGCGTTGGGAAGAAGACTCTCGTTGAGGCACGAAGCCCTGTCAAACAATTTCCATCAAGTGGCCCCTCATGTTGATATGCGTCGGCTTACGTTTGACGTCCTTCGTTTCACGTTCGCCATCGAGTCAGCAGGAGCGATTGTCTTGTACGTTCTCTGGATTTCACGGTTTGGTTGGATCGACGCCGCTTGGCCTGCTATTTTCCATTCGGTGAGCGCCTTCTGTAACGCTGGGTTTTCAACGTTTGGCGACAGCCTCACTAGCTTTCAAGAAGCCCCCTTTTCCTTGGGCGTCATCATGATGCTAATCACCGCCGGGGGACTCGGGTTTCTTACACTCGAAGAAATACATCTCCGCTATCTTGCGGGAAAGCGGAACCAAAGATTTCGCATTTCATTGCACAGCCGCATTGTGGTGGTGACCACCGTGGGTTTGATCCTTATCGGTTGGGTTCTTTATGGAAGTTTTGAGGAGAGCCGCACGTTGGATCACCTCTCCACGACGCATAAGGCAACCAATGCCCTGTTTATGAGCGTCACGGCCAGAACGGCAGGCTTTAACACCATTGATTATTCGAATGTCAGTGATAGTGGCAATTTCTTGACCATCATTCTCATGATGATCGGTGGGTCCCCCGGCTCAACCGCGGGCGGTCTCAAAACCACGACCTTCGCTTTAATTGGTCTATTGGCATGGTCGCGGTTCATGGGTTACGAGTCGACGAGCTTCGCGGGCCGATCAGTTCCCAAGGAAACCACGGAGCGGGCCATCGGCCTGTTCGTCATAGCCTTTGGACTGGTGACTGCGGGAATTTTTGCACTCACGGCAATCCAACCTGCCCAGGGCCGGTTTCTCGGCCAGATGTTCGAAATCACAAGCGCTTTTAATACCGTCGGTCTTTCCATGGGAGAGACACCATCGTTAAGCAGTGCGGGACGACTGCTTGTGACCATGCTCATGTTCCTGGGACGCGTGGGGCCTCTGACATTGGCCGCCGCGATCGCCATTGGTCAGTACCAGCGGAGCAACTTCCGAT
>JBGTEU010000157.1:0-2748 GCA_041747595.1 Bythopirellula sp. | reverse complement strand
TCAGGAACCCAGTGAAGTTGTTTGGCAATTCGTGGTATGCTTGAATTATGCAGATCACGATTCCTGAAAATGCTGAGAATTGGTTGCGGCAGCGAGCCGAACAATCGGGATTCGCCAACGTCGAGGATTATATCCTCGCGGTTGTGCTGCCTCAGTATCAGAGCGAACAGAAGCCGACAGGGACACGTACGTTTTACGACGTCGCCTTGGAAGGGGGGCTGATTGGTGGCGGTTCGGAGTACGCCCCTGATCTTTCCACCAATCCTGAGTACATGGCAGGCTTCGGTCAATGACGCGCTGCGTACTGGTTGACACTGGTCCATTAGTCGCCATGCGAAATACCCGCGATCAGCACCGTGATCGCGTCGAGGAACTCGCTCAGGGATTGCCGGAACAACTCATGACATGTTGGCCGGTTTTAACTGAGGCTGCTTACTTGCTCCGGGATCATCCCCAGGAAGTACAGGTTCTTCTCGATTCCGTCCGGAAGGGTCTCTTAATCCTATTGCCGCTCACAGCTGCGGACGCGGCGCTTATCGCGTTGATCTTAGATAAATATGCCGACCATTCCTTCTCATTAGCTGATGCAAGTTTAATGCACTTGGCAGAACGCGAAGGCATCGAAGAAATTTTTACGCTTGATGAGAAAGACTTCGGACTATTCCGCTCGTCGAGAGGGACAAGGTTGACTCTCATCACCTAAGCCGAACTAACTCCTCTGATTGCGAGGGTCTGTCCATGAGTGATTTACACACTGCTGACACCCGTATGCCGCCGGGATGGAAAACTTATGTCAATCTTGCGTTGCCTTTCTTGATTGGCTTCGTTGTTGGCTGGTGTGTATGGGCGTTTTGGTTGCGTGTCATCGGAACGGAGCCGTGGGACTTGCATGTCAACTTTTACTGGTGGTGTCTGTTTGCAGGGGGCTTCATCGGGGCGTTAATGAGTTCCCATTTGTGGTTTTTAGCACCCGTTGGCGTCTATTTGGGACAGGTTGCTTACGTGGAAGTGATTTATCGTTCTTCGCTTCCACCTGGCGATCCTATTGTGCTTCCCTCCTTGATTTCGGTGGCCATCTTTGGGCTTTTACCAGCGGTAGTCGGTTCTCTGGTGGGGATTGTCGTTCGACAAGTTCGTACGCTCGGAAACTTATACGTGAGAAAGAAGAAACCAACCAACCGGTAATTTGGACTGCCCCCCCAAAACTAGCCGCAGGCGGCAGCCGGCGGGAACCACACCGTACCGCCGGCTGCCGCCTGCGGCTAGGAAAATCATGGTTCCCCTAACTCACCCGCAACAGCGCCATCCGCAGTTCGCGGCCCGTGACGAAGCCGACCGTTTTGCCGTCGGCTGACAAGACGTGCCCCAACGCGTCCTCGGCGCGGGCCAGGCGCCGTAGCGCCGCCAGGCACGACAGATTTTCTCGCAACTCGACCATTGGCAGCGGTTCGGGAAGTCCCGGCGAATCGTCGAGGTACAAGTCCATGACCCGCAAGTAGCCGACGAGTTCTCGTTTGTTACGCACGTCTTCCACCGGCAACAGGGCACGGCGATGGCGTTGGGCAATCCGCAGGACGTCGCTTTTGCTCATCGTGGTCGTCACGCGCACGACGCGGGCCTGGGGCAAGGCAAAAGTCTTCACCGGCAACCCGGCCACCGCCAGCATCGCTTGGGCGAGAGATTGCTGCCCCGGTTTCAGAATCCCCGCCTCGTGGCCTTCCGAGAGCAAATCTCCCAATTCACGGCGTGCCAGCCGCAGACTGAATTCCTGGGACGGACTCTTGGTGAGTTTTTGCGCGAGGCGGCTTAGCACCCAGAGCACCGCGGTCACCGGCGCGAACAGCACCGTGCAAATCATGAAGGGAATCGCGCAGCGCTTGAGCAGCCGATTCGGCGCGTCATAAAACAGGTTCTTGGGCAGCAGTTCGCCGAACATGAACACCACGGGGGCCACGATGATGGGCCCCAAAATATCGACGAGAAAACCTCCCTGCGGAGCAATAATCTGCGAGGCGATGACAACGCCCAGCGAAACCAAATAATTGGCAATATTATTCCCCACCAAGGCCGTCGCCACGAAAATCGTCGGTCGATTGGTGAGCCACAACAGCGCTCGCGAGAGCCAATTCCCCGAGAGGGCTTCGATGGCCAGGCGAATCCGAGTGGCGCGATAAAAACCGGTTTCGGTTCCGCTGAAAAAAGCGCTCAACACGAGCGCACCTATCATGAGCAGAAGTGCAATCGTCATGCGTCGGGCTCCTCCGAGGAGACGCGTTCCATTTCCAGCATCATCCGCTGGGCGTCGGTCGATTCCAACACCCTAAACCGAAACGGCGGCCAATCGATCACGTCTCCCTCTTCCGGCAAACGCTGCAACACTTCCTGCGCGATGCCCGCCACGGTCGTGTTCTTGCTCTTGGGGAGCGTCACGTCAAACGTACGGCTCAAGCGTCGCAAGCTCGTCATGCCGGTCACGTGCCACAGGTTTCCACCCATTTGCCGGATCGAGGCCGTATCCAACAACCGCGCGCTGCGGCTGGATTCATCTTCGAAGACGGTTTGTAGCAAGTCCTCAAGAGTGACGATCCCCACGGTTTCGCCGAACTCGTTGATGATCGCCGCCACCTCGGTGTCTTCCGCGTTCAAGTGATCGAAGACGACGGCCACGCTAGCGCACCAGGGGACATAAACCACCGGAGTGGCAAAATGCTCGAGATGTTGCCGCGGAATCGAGGAGAGCAATTTCAG
>JBGTEU010000156.1:0-2129 GCA_041747595.1 Bythopirellula sp. | reverse complement strand
GTGTCAGTCCAAAAGTATATTCATTCTCAATCGAAGCCGAAAAGCGGTTCACTGGATTGTCCAGTGGCAATCATCGGTTTCTCGCGTCCCATTCCCCTTGCAGCATGCTACTAAACCAATAGACTTTACAGATTCATCCGCGGAACAATTATCAAAAGATTAAAGGAATTGAACTATGGCTCAAGTTACATTAAAAGGCAATCCAATCGAAACAGTCGGCGACCTTCCTGCCGTCGGGTCCGCCGCGCCAGAATTCGAGTTGGTTAGGCATGACTTGTCGGGGCTGACCTTGGAATCGTTGAAAGGAAGTCGAGTCGTACTGAATATCTTTCCCAGCGTCGATACGGGCACCTGTGCCGCCAGCGTGCGGAAGTTCAACGAAAAGGCAGCTGCCCTCGAGAATACTCAGGTTGTATGCGTTTCCGCCGATTTGCCATTTGCCTTGGGACGCTTCTGCGCAGCAGAGGGAGTTGATGGCGTCACCACGGCCTCCGCATTTCGCAACCCAGAGTTCGGGGAGAAGTATGGAGTCCGATTTACCACTGGCCCGCTGAAAGGTCTTCTATCGCGAAGCATCGTGGTAATCGATGAAAGCGGCAAAGTGATCTACACCGAGCAAGTTTCGGAGACCGTCAACGAACCGAACTACGATGCCGCTCTGGCTGCGTTATAGTAGATACCGCACCAAAGCACATTCTGCGATTGGGACTTCGCCACTCAAGGCGTGGACAACGGGCCAACGGAACGATAGCCACCACGAAGGACACGAAGAGCACGAAGCTGGAATTTATTCACGAAGCCCAACTGCTGACCTTCATGAAATTGGCAGGGATGAAGATCGGATTTTTGATGAACTTCAACGTGACAGAACTGAAAGATGGAATCAAACGATTCATTCTCTGATTCCTTCGTGCTCTTCGTGCTCTTCGTGCCCTTCGTGGTCAGATGCTTTGGCCGTACTAGATTGGATGCTTTGGCCGTACTACATTGTCGGTCGTGGCGTGAAGAAAGGGAGTGGTGAACGTTTACCCGCTTCGCGCGTAGCTAGGAGTGGAGCCTACGCGAATAGGCTGGTCAGCGCGTGGGCTTTCACGAGCTCTCGCGGTTGGTTCAGATGGTTGTAAACGATTGTTTGCGGGTCGATGCCAAAACCGTGGTAGATCGTGGCCAACAGCTCGATGGGATGAACAGGATCTTCTGCGGGAGCCGACGCGGTTTTGTCGCTCTTGCCATGCACGTAACCTCGCTTCACCCCGGCACCTGCAACGATCGATGTGTAACAATAAGGCCAGTGGTCTCGTCCATCGGCCGAATTGCCGTTACCTGAGGTGCTAACGCCACGTTGTGGTGATCGTCCAAATTCGCCGATGGCTACCACCAACGTCTCGTCCAGCATTCCTCGTTCGTCCAAATCTTCAATGAGTGCGCTGAGTCCGGAATCGAGCATTGGAGCCGACTGGTTTTTCATGCGACTGGGCAGGTCGACGTGGTGATCCCAACTGTGATTGTCCGAGTTGGCAATCTTTGGCCAAATGACCTCGACAACTCGCGTACCGGCCTCGACCAATCGCCTAGCCAGAAGACAACTTTGACCGAAGGTGTTTCGCCCATAGCGGTCGCGCAGTGCCGCTGGTTCTGCTCCTATGTTGAACGCTTCTCTGGCACGTCCCGATATGATCAAATTCATCGCTTGATCGTAGTAGCTATCCAGTTGAAAATCCTTGACTGCTTCGTTGATTTCCGGCATCTGAGCATTGACTAATTCGCGCAGTTTCGCGCGTCGCTGTAATCGGACTGTGAACACGTCGGGGCGCATCTGGAGATCGTCGATCTTGATGCGGTCCATCTTGTTCATGTCCATATCGTCCCCTTCCGGATACAAGGTATAGGGATCAAAGGACTTGCCCAGAAAGCCCGCAGCACCGCCTTTACCAATCACATTGCTTTCTTGAAGTGGCCGAGGCAGCATGACGAAAGGCAACATGGGTTCATCGGTTGGCCGCAGTCTGATGATATTCGAACCAAAATTGGGGAAATCGGCGGTATCGGCGGCAAATCAGGCGGCGGCAAATTGGGCGACCAACCGCCTTACAAATATATTCACGCTCATATTTCGATTCAACGCGGAA
>JBGTEU010000155.1:0-7339 GCA_041747595.1 Bythopirellula sp. | reverse complement strand
GATCTTGATACAGGTCGTGAGGCGAATTGGCCGACTACGCTTCCTCCGCTAGAAAAAATTGGAGTCGATTCTCCAGAGTTGCTTGCCTGGGCCCGGCAAGAGGGTTTCGACATGATGGGCGTTTCGCATACTACCGAGGGAGAGAACGAGCCGCTTTATTGCCTGAAGCCACTCGACATGCACGTTTGGAAGATCAGAGAAGCCGAGCATCGGGGTCTTAGCGATGCGATGAGGGGTGATAGAGCTTATCCGCTCTCTCAGCCAGTCGAGTTAATGATTCCGCGACGACAGATTCCGCGACCGTTTGACGCGGATTACAGTGGTGATACGTTTTTGTTTGTCACGCGCGAGGGAACAGCCGGTGTGCTGAGAATGACGGCACAAGTGACTGAGGCCAAGGATATAACGGGATATGCGAGCAGTGCGGATGATAAATTTAGTTCTGTCGGGTTTTATCGGGGCGCGAAAATCAGCCTTGCCGCGATGACGGAACCAAGCAGTGAACAGTGAAAAATCCGGCGTTACATTTCCGGGCAATGTTTCCGGAAGGGTTTGATCCGAAGAGCAAGGTTGGAAGTTGATTCAATGATCATTGGCGAGCCGTCAGCGTCAAGCCCGCGGTGGAAGTGGCGCAAACCGTCGGCTTCCGCCTGCGGCTAAGAACACATCTGCGGTGCAAAAACGCTATTGATCGCTCTCTGCGATCACGCCCACGTAGAGTTTGCCATCGGTTTCCCAGACGTCGCCACCGCCGTTGCGGCCGGAACGCGTTTTGTGAAAATCATCGACTTCATACTGGTCGGCGAGTTGATTGGTCCGCGCAAGGCACTCAAACAGATAATCGCGCTCGGCATCGACATTCGGCGCGGTGACGTGCGTAATCTGCCCCGTCGTGCGGCTCAAGCCGACCTTTGCGTCATAAACGGCCGCGCCGATCCACTGCTGCCGTCCCTCTATGCCCGGGTCACCGGATCGCCAAAGACGCACGTGGTGGCGATGTCGCGGGTTGTCGCCCACCGGTTGTTCGAATGCGAGATCTTCCTTGCGCCCAAATAAATAGAGATTGCTCACGGGGGCCTGGTCGTCGGGCCGCGAAAGAATCGTGTCGGCTCCAATCCGCAAATCACTCATCAAGCCGAGCGCGGCGGCCGGGTACCACTTGGCCACCTTCATGATTTCTTGAACTTCGGCTTCGGTGCCGATGAGCGCGACATTCAAGGGATCGCCCGGGTGTTTGTCGCCGGTTAGCGTTACGCGGGGATTGTCGTCGAAAGTTGGATGCCGGTCGGCGTAAAACTCCCAAGCCAAGGGAATCAGCAAGTACGCCGCGATAATCCAGAACAAAATCACGCTCGTAACGACGCGGGTCGTTCGATGGCGGTGATGATGCCGATGGTGCTGGTCCGACTCGCGTTCCACGTTGGAGATTCCCTTGCCCGCAGGCAACTTGGCTACCTACCCTGAAGGACCTCGGGTGAGGATAAATCGGGATGTACGTTACTCAACCGTTTTTAGGATCGGCCTGTTCCCCATGCTATAATGTGCTAGCACCTCCCGCAAATTCATAAACTCCACTCGAGCCTTATTGATGGCCCCGACCGCGACAGCCACCTCCGAAACTCCCCGCACTAATGGCGTGCATCCCACGGATGCCCTGATGAAAGTCCCTTCGTTTGGCCCGTTGGAAGATGCGAACTGTGGACTTTGCGGCTCGCCCGATTCAAGGCTTGTGGTGGTCCAGCATCAGTTCGGCGAGGACTTTCACTTGGTGCGCTGCAATTCTTGCGACATGATTCGCACGAATCCCCGTCCCACCGCGGAGTGGAAGGCCCACTTTTACGATCCCCAATACAACCGGCTGCCTGAAACTTTTGGCCGCGACTTTATTTACGCCCCCGAAGCCGACCGGTTGCCGTCCTATCGCCGGCTGCTCGAATTTGTCAAAGCCCGCATGAAGCCTGGCGGCACACTGATCGACGTCGGCGCCGCCTCGGGCGATTTCGTCAAAATGGCGGTCGATGTCGGCATCGACGCGACGGCTTGCGACTACTCTCGCGAAGCGCTCCTGCACGCCGAGAAGCACTACAACCTGAAGACGCTGCAATCCCCCGCGGAGTCGATCGACGCGCCGGATGAAAGCTACGACGTCGTCACGATGTTTCACACGATCGAGCATTTGCCCGATCCCGTGAAAGTGCTGCGCGAGATGCACCGCATTCTCAAGCCGGACGGTTTGATCTTTTTGGAAACGCCCAATTACAATCCCCACTATTTGGTTCAAACCCGATTGCGGGGGGTCTTTCCGCTCTACAGACTGATCACCAAACGCCAAGAAATCCCGTGGGTGCCGTTCGATCACTATTACCATTGGACTCCCCCGCTATTGCGCCGCGCGCTCCAGCAAGCCGGTTTCCGCGAATGCACGTCGCACCACATGCTCGGTTACCGATCCAATACGAAGCCCAATGTCGTCTTTTGGATGGCGTACGTCGGCTACGACATGTTTGCCCAAGCGATCCACACGGCCACCGGCGGCCACGAAGATTATCGCCTCGTGCAATTGGCCTCCGGCCGCAAGTGATCAAGAGCTGAGGAACACCGCGTGGCACAACAAGAAGGCCAGACTTTCGGCGGCCCCGACTCACGGAAACCGGCGTTGATCCTCGGGATTGTTCTTTCGGGGGCATTGCTCGCACTCGTGGCTCACCGCCTCTGGTCGGTCGAAAAAACTTCCTATTTTGTCGTGATTCTCGCTGGTATTCTTGGCATTTGCATCGCGTCGTTGTTCTTGCGGCGGCTCAACGATTTGCTCCTCTTCGGCCTCTTCATGGGTATCCCCGTCACAGGTTTCTTCAAGACGTTTTTCCTGACAAGTGCAGGATACTCCGATCACGATACCGCGATTCTATTCACCTCGGGCGTCATTGGTCTCGGTCCCTTCGATTTGGTGATTGGCGCGCTCTACGCGCTGTGGCTCAAAGATATTTTTCTCAAGCAAACGACGACGATTTCCCCCACGTGGTATTGGCCCGATGTCTTTGTGGGAATGCTGATGCTGGCGTATTTCATTTCTTCGTGGGGCGCGCCCGAGCCCAAGGCAGCTTGGTTCGCGCTGATTTATCAAGTGCGATTCGTCTTGGTCTATTACTATGTTTCCAGGCGGCTCGAGTGGCGTCACCTGCCAATGCTGTTCTATGCCTTGTGCATCATCGCGATCCTGGAATCGCTTCTGGCTTATTATCAATTTTCATCGGGCAAGTTGCTTTCATTGGCGGTGGATCGCGGCGCGGGAACTCAACTCCACGATCAATATGAAATCCCCGGCATCGAACGGCGTAACCGTGCCACGGGCACCTGCTATGAGTCCCACGGGTTCGGCCTGTTTGCGGCACTACTGGCGCAATACTTGTTGGTCTGGATGTTCAACCGCACCGCGGACTCCCGGCTACGAATGTTGGCAGCCCTGGCGCTGGTGATGATTTTGATCGCCCTCGTCTGTTCGTTTTCGCGGACCGCCTGGATTTCGGCGGCCTTGATGTTGAGCTTCACCTGGCTCATGCATCTCGTATGGGGCGAGCGGCAGATCTTGATCCCCACGATCTTCGCAGCAGTCATTGGCCTGATAGCGCTCCCCTGGGCCTTGAGCATCGTCATCGAACGCTTTTCGTCGGCGACGGGCGAAGGGACGATCGAAGGCCGCATCGAGCAATTCCCCATCGCTTGGAATATTTGGAAAGATCACTTCATGTTTGGTTACGGTGCCGGCAATTACATGTTTGCTCTCGACACCTATAATCGCGGCGGGGCACTCGACCTGCCCGTCCACAATGTGTTTCTCTGGATTGGTGCCGAAATGGGTCTTTTTGGAGTGTTCGCCTATTTTGGGCTGGCGATTGGTGTCATGGGTCGAGCCTTCAGGTATATTCGGACCTATCCCCAACCTGTCAGCAGAATCGCCCTGATTGTTCTTGCCTGTTTGATGACCTCGCTTCTGGATGGACTGACCGTTCCCCTCTACCGAGAACCGGTTGTCTACATGATGTTCTGGTTGACTCTGGCGTTGGGCGTGGCCTTGGAGAGATTGCATTCACTTCGTCCGCAGCCGGGAGTCTGATCCGTTGTCCAATGTCGAAGCGGCAGAGTCTGAACCATTAGTCGAACCGTCCGTGACCGACGGGGCGACCCGGCGGGGGACAATCACGCTGGCGGGCACGATCATCGGCGGCGCGTTGATGTTTCTCAACGAAATTCTTGCCGCCCGCTTCCTCGGATTGGCAACTTATGGTTGTTATGCGCTGGCTATCGTCTTCGCTCGGATCGGGGAAGAAGTGGCGATGTTCGGGTTCGGCATCGGCCTGCTCCATTTTATTCCCGTTTATCTTCGCCGAGGGGACAAAGCGCAACTCCTGGGCGCGATTCTCTTGTCGATGGCGTTTCCGCTCTTCGTGGGCGGGGCACTCGTCCTTGCCGTTTGGCTCGTGCCGTCGGAGTTGGCGATCCGGGTGCTTCACGAACCCAACGTGGTCCCCTACTTGCGCTACTTCGCCTTCGTGATCCCTCTGATGGGACTCACGGAAATCTTGGGCCGAATCACCCGTGCCTATGGCCATGCGATCTACCACGTGGCGGTCCGTGATGTGATTCCCCGCGTTTGCTTCTTCGTGTTCTTGCTCGTGCTGATCCAAGCAGGTGCCCCGGGGCTTTGGATCGCGGCCGCGTTCATCGCCGCGTATTTTCTGGCGAGCCTCAGTGGAATTCTGAGCGTGGTTTCCCTGGCAGGGCACGATCTTTGGGATGTTAAGCCGAAGATTCCGCTACGGCAAATGTATGCGTACTCAATCTCCAGCTATTTCACCTTGTTATTGTTTCTTGTCGCGGGATCGGTCGACTACGTCATGATCGGCATGATGCGCACTTCCGAGGATGCCGGTCTCTATCGAGCTGCCTGGAACTATTCCAGCATTTTGATCGTGATCAACAACGCATTTGCCAGCAGCATGGTGCATCTCTACCCGGTTCTCGTCCAAGAATCGCGCCTCGAGGAACTCAACCATGCGTATCAAAAGGCAACCCGTTTGATCTATTTGTTGGTGACTCCGGCATTCGTCGTCATCATGTTGAACGGAGCTGACTTACTGGCCCTGATGGGGGATCAATTTACCGCCGCCACGGCGACCCTACTCTTGTTGCTCGTGGCCAACTTGTTGCGGAGTTACACGGGGATTGCGCCGCTCTTATTGATGGTGAGTGGTCGCCAAAGGGTGGAAATGGTCAACGGAGTGATTAGCATCGCTTTCAATGTCGTCATGAATCTCCTGCTAATTCCCCGTTATGGCATTTGGGGAGCGGCCATCACCGCCGTGGTAACGAGCTTTCTTCTCGGTGTTTTGCGGATTTGGGAAGTCAAACGCTACTTCACGCTCTCGACGGTGACTCCGGAATTGGTAAAGACCGTTTCCGTCTGTTTCGCATTGGGTTTGCTCATGTTTCTGGTCTCAAAGCTTACCAACATCGATGAGCCGGGCATTAAAAACCTGCTGATCCGCTTGCCCCTTTCCGTAATCGTGATGGCAATCGCCATTTGGCGATTGGGGCTTTCCAGGAACCAAAAGTCGTCACAATAAGGAACTGGCCATGGCACTCCAAAAAGCGACCCTCCCCAACGGCATGCAGGTAAGCTGCATCAACTCGTTTTCCGTGGCCGACGTGCATCGGCAAGTCCAGCAATACTTTCGACATGGCATTACGGTCCGACCCGGCGACACGGTCTTTGACGTGGGCGGCAACATTGGCCTGTTCAGTCTGTTGGTCTACGAGAAATGCGGCGGAAACGTCACGGTTTACTCCTTCGAGCCGATCCCGGCGATTTTCGAGGCGCTTCGTGAAAATCTGTCGAACCTCGATGCGCGGCAACTCAAACCGTTCAATTGCGGATTGTCGAATGAAGCACGTATAGCAACTTTCGCCTACCGCCCCAACATGCCTACCGTATCGTCCCTCTACGGAAACGACGACGGCGAAATGCAGGATCAATTGAAGAGCGCACTGCTCAAAAATCTCGCGGCGACTCCCCTGAATCTGCGCTGGCTGCGCTTATTGCCCTCGTTTGCTCGCAATTTTCTGATGGGAAAAGCAATGCGCACGGCCTTCGAAGCCGTCGACGTCGAGTGCCAACTCCGCCGATTGTCGGACGTCGTTCGGGAAGAGCACGTCGAACGAATTGATCTCTTGAAAGTCGACGTCGATAAAAGCGAGTTCGACGTGCTCGAGGGAATCGACGATGCCGACTGGGCGCGGATACAGCAGGTGGTGATGGAAATTCACGATCTCGACAACCGTCTCGACAAAATTACCACGCTGCTAAAAAAACATGGCATCACAAACATCACCGTCGAGCAAGAAGAAGTGCTCCAAGGTTCGAACGTGTATGCGCTCTATGCCAGCCGACCGAAAGAGTGAAATTGTCAGGGTGGCTTGAGCCAAGCTGGGGCGGCTTCAAGTGGGATCGGTCGTATAAATTTTGGCCTGAAAGGGATCGAAAGGAATGCCCTTCCGCTGATCCCGCACACCCCGGGCGATGTAATAAGTCGCCATCCTTTGAATGAGCCTCGGAAGAAGCGGTTGAAGGCTCGGCATCCGCTCCGCCAAATCAATCAGCGGCGACACGACCGACTTGATGACGAATCGATTGTCGACGCAGGGGCGGATCACGTTTTTCAAGCGGGTAACAAGACCACGCCGCGGTGAGTTGCCAACCTTTTCCAAGAACTCCGGATCGTTGAGATGCTGCTCGAGTATGTGGCGATAATACCCCGTGCTGTAGGACCGCAAGGCAATGCTCTTGGCATCGACTTCGTGGTGATGGTAGCCGATGGCCCGCGGGTTCTTGATCAAGCGCATCCCCCGATCCCGCAGCCGATAGCCGAGTTCGATATCTTCGCCCGCGGCGTATTGCCACTCATGGAACATGCCGTGCTCGAGCATGAATTGCTTCTTGAACGAGATGTTGCTGACCCAAAAGTGCTGAACGTGAATTCCCTTGAGATTGTCGTCAAACAGACGATCTAAAAGCTCGTCGTAAGCCTGGTGAAATGCGGAGTCGCAGACGTTCTTGGCCTGCCGGAGTTGCCCCGCGACAAAGAGCGCGGGATCGGGATCTTCGTCGTGGGACTTCACAAATTCCTCGAGCCATTGCGGTTCGACGAGAATATCGGCCGCGAGCATGACAACCAACTCACCCTTGCAGGCCCTGATACCTTCGTTATGGTTGTGACCGACCCCACGCCGCCCGTTTTCGACGATCCGCACTTCATAGGGAAGTTCTGGAATAAGACCGCGG
>JBGTEU010000154.1:0-21117 GCA_041747595.1 Bythopirellula sp. | reverse complement strand
GAGAGTCCCCGAACCCAGCAAGACGTCGCCGTTGCCGCTGAGAGCGTTGATTGCGTCGCTGATGTTATTGAGATCGAACACGGCGGGCACCGTGACGCTCACGTCGGCCGTATCCGGCAATCGACCGGCACCCGAAAGTCGCAAGATCCCGCCCTGAATATTGACGGCGCTGGAGAACGTGTTGGAGGCCGTGAGCAAGAGTGTCCCGCTGCCGGTCTTAGCGAGAGGCCCAGGCAAACCCAGAGTGCCATCGCCGATGACACCTGACTGGGTCAATGTCGTACCGCCGAGCACATTGATCGTGCCTCCTCCGGGGTTTAGCTGCATCGGACGAGGATTAACAAACGTGCCGGTCGTGGCCAGCGCGCCCCCTCCGAATGAAATTATGTTGGCCGCATTCCCAAGTTGATTCGAAAGACCAACTTGGAGAGTGCCCGCGTTCAATTGAATCGGTGCGACAAAAGTGTTCACGCCCGTGAGTTGCATGGTGCCGGCACCGATTTTGGTGAAGGCATTCGCGCCCGCGTTCCCTTGAATAATGCCGTTGTGGGTGAGGGTGACGGACTCCACATCGAACGTGGCCCCACCGGATCCGATGGTGGTGAGTCGACTGGTTGTGAAGACGTTGGTGGTCCGCAACGTCCCCCCACTGATATTTAGAGGACCGAGTGCAGTGCCGAGGTTGTTATTGAACGAAGCGCTGAGAACGCCACCGAAGATGTTGGTACTGGCGTAGGATGAGATGCCGCCAAGTTTGAGCGTGCCGTCGCCAATCTTGGTCAAGGCCCCCGCACCTGAAATATTGCCGCCTGCGTCCAGCGTTGTACTGGCCAAAACATCGATGGTGCCGCCCCCGGCTGCGAGTGACATTTCGCGGACCGTGGTAATATCGCCAGTCGTGCGAAGGGTGCCGGTGTTGAAGAACACCTGTCCGCCTGGCGCGCCGAGATTCACGTCGAGACCGATCTGCAACACGCCACCGTTGATGGACGTACCGCCGGCATAGGCGTTGGGGCCGCTGAAAATGGCCGTGCCCGTTCCTTGTTTGACAATCGCACCGGCCAACCCCGTGCCGCTAATGGTGCCGCTGAAGGTGCCGCCGCCATCGTTGGCTCCAATGGTAAGAGTCCCCGTGCCGAGCAGCACGTCGCCCGCACCGATGAGAGAATCGATCGCGTCGTTGATGTTGGTAAGATCAAAAGTGGCACCGGCTTCGACGCTAACCGAACTGGAATCCGCGAGCAAACCTCCACCGGTAAGCCGCAGGGTTCCGGCATAAATTTCCGTTAACCCCGTGTAGGTGTTCGACGCGGTGAGTTCCAAGGTCCCGCTACCCGGCTTGATGAGATCACCGTTGCCGCCGATGGGGCTGGTGAATGTGAGCGTCGTGCCGGGGGCCGGTTCGATTTCTGCATTTCCAGAGATGGTTGTTGTGCGGCCAGTGGTAAAAGTCGATGTCGTGAGTAACCGCGCATCGTTAATGGCGAGCGTTGCGGATAGCGAGCCGAGACTACTGTTGTCAGTGATTTCGAGCGTTCCGCCGTTGATCGTGGTGGCGGCCGTGTAGGTGTTCACACCGCTGAGAGTCTGCGTGCCGCCTCCGGTCTTGGTGAAACCGCCAGCCTCTTGAATCGAGCCGCTAAAGTTGCCATCGCCATCCCCATCTCCCACCGTGAGCGTACCCCCGCCCAGCAGGACCGTCCCCGCGCCGACCAGACCGTCGATCGTGTCGCTCACGCCGTTGAGATCCCAGGTCGCTGCACCAGCCACGGTTACGTCGAACAAATCGGGCAACTCACCGGAGCCGAATTGCAGCATGCCAGAGTTGATAATCGTATCGCCGGCGTGTGTGGCAGGAGCAGTGAGTAGCAGCGTGCCGGTGCCGCTCTTGGTGAGCGTCCCCGTGCCGCTGATGCCGACAGCCTGCGTGAGAGTTTGAGAACCTGCAACGGTGATGCCGCCTCCCCCGTCAAGGGCGATGGCGTGCTGGTTGGTGAAGGTGCCGGTGGAGTTGAGCACCGAACCGTTCCTCAAAGTCACCCCGCCTGAATTAGCGCCGAGATTCGCGTTGGCAGAAACCGTGAGCGTGCCGGTTTCCACGATGGTGCCCCCGCTGTAGGTGTTGTTGCCGCTAAGGACTAAGGCACCCAGCCCAGCCCCTCCGCTTTTCGTGAGCGTTCCGGGGCCATCAATGATCCCCGGTATGGTTGTCAAGTTGAGTCCCCCTTCGAGGGCGATGGTACCCCCCTCGGCATTGAGTAAGAAGTTGCGATTGATGGTCATCGAGTTCGCGGTTTCGAGCGTCCCTCCATCCATGAGCACAGGGGACCCGGCATTGCCTAAGTTTCCATCACTGGAGATTGCCAGGACGCCACCGTTGATGCGTGTGCCCGCTGAGTAAGTGTTGGCTCCACTAAGCGTGAGACGGTGATCGCCATCTTTGATGAACAAGCCATTGCCACTGATGTTGCCCGAGAAAGTCGTTGCTCCCGAGTTACTACCCACAGTGAGTTCTGCAAACGAGTTCAATTGGATCGCGCCCGCTCCCGCGATGGTTGCGACGGTATCGTCGACGCCATTGAGATCCCAAGTGGCGCCACTGGCGACGTTGACATTGGTGTTGGAGGCCAAGCTGCCGCTGCCGGAAAAGCGCAGGATGCCGCCGTTGATGTTCATGGTCGCCGGCGTGGCGGACGCAGTTAGCAACAGTGTCCCGGTATCTGTTTTGTTGAGTGTTGCCAGTGTGCCGGCAATCGTCCCCGTCTGGGTTAAAGTCACGCCGGCGTTTACGTCAATCGTGCCGGAGCTCCCGAGGCCAATGGAAACATTCCGTGAGTTGGAGAGCGAGCCTGTGACCCGCCACGTGCCGCCGTTGAAATTGAGTTGGCCGCTGCCAAGATTGGCGCTGCTACCCGTGCTCAGGATGCCGCCATTGAACGATGTGGTGCCCGTGTAAGTATTATTGCCGCTGAGAACTTGCGTGCCGGCACCGGTTTTGACCAGATTGCCAAGTGTACCTGTGATGTTTCCACTAAACGTCCCACCTCCGCCATCACTGCCTACTGTGAGGGTCTTGGACGAGATCGCTGAGCCTATAGTTACCGAACCGTTGCCTGTGAGGGCATTGATGGCTGTGGAGCTATTATTCAAATCGAAAGTGGCACCTGCGGTCACATTCACCGAGGAACTACTGGAAAGTCGATTGGCACCGATCATGCGTAAGGTGCCGCCCGTGATGCTGGTGAGCCCCGTATAGGTGTTCGCACCGCTAAGTGACATGACGCCGGTGCCACGCTTGCCGAACTGTGCCGTGCCACTGATCACACCAGAGAATGTCGTCGAGGTGTTTTCATGTCCGACATTCAGGAGCTGATTAAGCACAACCGAACCGCTGCCCGCAAGTCCGCCGATGTCTTCAGGGTCGTTGACCAAAAAGATTCCAGGTGAGTTGACGGTTACGGTGGTCAGGTCGCCCAAGGCATCGCCTGGTCCCGCCATATCGAGTGTTCCATCATTAATGAAGATATCGCCGCTAAACGTAGCTGCGTTAGCAGCGGTTAGCCTTAACGTGCCACCGCCGGTTTTGGTTAGCAATGTGGCCGAGTCGCCACTGATTGTGCCCGACTGGGTCAGCGTGGTGGAGGTATTGACGTCAAACGTTCCCGAGTTGGAAGGCCCGATGATTACAGATCGCGTATTTGTGAACGAGCCGGTCGATCGCAATGTTCCACCGAAGAAAATGATTGGATTTGTAGCGGAGCCGAGATTGCTGCTGTTGGCGACGGAGAGCGTACCACCCGAAAGGGAAAGCTCACCGCTAAAGGTGTTGTTCCCGCTGAGCGTCAGCGTGTGCGTGCCGGCCTTGCCGAAGCTGCCTGCCTCGGAAATAATGCCGCTGAATTCACGAGTGCCGCCGTTTTCATCGACGGAAAGTGTTGCGCCACCTAGGGTGATATTTCCCGCCCCGGAGATCGAATCAACGGTATCGCTGACGCCGTTAAGATCCCATGTCGCTCCCGAGGCCACGGAGATGTCCGAAGCGGCGGAGAAGCTCCCGCTACCGGAGAATTGAAGCAGGCCGTCGTTGATTGCGGTGCTGCCCGAATAGGATTGCGCTGCAGAAATGACCATTGTGTGGTTGCCATTCTTCGTGAATCCACCGCTACCACTGATGTTGCCATTCCAAGTGAACGTGCCGGACGCCGCATTCACTAAAAGTCGGCCGCTTGTTCCACCCGTCGTGACCGAACCACCGGTGCCAGAGAGCGAGGCCACGGTATCGCTGAAGTTGTTCAACTCCAGCGTTGCCCCGGCCACCAGCGTCACATCGGACGAGTTACTGATGCGATCCGAGCTTCCCAAGCGAAGATTTCCGTCAAGGATATTGGTATCGCCGGTATACGAATTATTCGCGCCTAGCACCAAGGTGCCGTTGCCCTGCTTGTTAAGTGCCCCAGCGCCGCTGATCGCACCGCTTTGGGTGAATGTGGTGGCGTTGTTGACATTGACCGTGCTTCCCGTGCTCGTGATGCTCATGGGAACGCTACTCGTCAGCGTCGCAGTCGTCTGCAAAGTTGCATTAGCAATACTGGTAGCCGAACCGAACGCGCCGGCATTGTTGATTTGTACGATACCTCCATTGATTTGCAGGTTGGTCATCGTGTTATTCGTTCCGGTGAGGGCCAAGGTGCCTCCATTCGTTTTGGTCAGCGTGCCGGACTCTTGAATATTTCCTGAAAAGGTACGCGTACCCGCGGTCTCATCCACTGTGAGCGTGGCGCCTCCGAGCAGAATAGTGCCGGCGCCTGCGATCGAGTCGACCGTGTCACTAATGCCATTCAGGTCAAACGTGGCACCGGAAGAAATGCTCATATCGGTCGCAGCGGACAGACTCCCTCCCGTACCCAACCGCAGGGTCCCACCGGTGATATTGGTTGCCCCCGAGTACGTGTTGACACCAAAGAGTGTAAAGACACCGCTTGAGTCTTTAGTGAGTCCTCCCGTTTCGCTGATCACGCCATCGAAGCTGAAGTCGGCCGAGTCTCCCACGGTGAGCGTGCCCCCTCCCGTCAACACGCTCCGCGACCCCGTGAGCCGCCTGATGTTGGTGTTAAAGCCGTTCAAGTCAAACGTCACTCCTGCCACGTTGACCAAATTGACGTCCGCGTTTGTACTCAAGTTTGAAGAAGAATTAATTTGCAGAGTGCCGTCAAAAATGGCGATGTCGTTGAGGATCGTCGAAGAGGCTCCGATTCGCACGAAAGTCCCGCCACCGACGGTCAATCTGGCATCGGTAATAAACCCCTCGCCGGTAATCCCTCCGTCGAAGAAGATACTATTCCCTCCATTGGCAGTGATTTGTCCATTGTTGAGAGTGAAATGGACGTTCGTGTTGAAATCGAGATTTCCACTGTTGGCACTGATAGTTAGCGGTGTAATCGACCCGACTTCCACAGAATCGTTGGTGAAAGAATGTGTGCTGCCATCGTTGTTGGCAATAAAACTGTCAACCGTCAGTTTGCCGCCGGTGAGGTTCCAGCTTCCCGTAGCCGCTGCATTGAAAGTTAACGAGTCAATGTCCCAATCGGCATTGGTACCGCCGAAGTTGGCTAGTTTGCTCGTGCCACCTGACCCCGACATAAAAACATCGGTGTTGACACCTGAGGTAGGAGCAATCAGACCAAGATTCCAATTGCCGGCGTTCCCCCAATTTTCGGATACGCCTCCCAGCCAGGTGAAGTCCGCGGCGCAGCAGGGTGACGATATCCAGGCAACGAACAAGAGATGCATCAAACTCACGAATGCTATTCGGCGACGAAGAGAAATCTTAAGGCATTTCATTGCAGTAACCTTGAATACGAGATGAGTGTGAGTCAAACAGGCAGCCAGTTGGGCAAGTAAGTTGAGACTTTAGCGAAACTTGAATGGATTGTGACTTCGAATTCGGGTCGACCCAGCAAGTAAAGATGAGTCAGGAAAGGCAAAGAAACTTACCGCGAAGCAATCACACTCCCCGGTAAGGGCTTGCAGGGAGCGGCAATGGGGCAGCTCCAATCAGGGAGGACCGCCCCCGCCGGTAGTCGAAAAAAGCACTTGGATCAGCCGTAACTCACTATCCGAGGAGCGAACTGCTGCACACCGGGTGAGCAAGGGATCAGCAAGCCAACTAGCGGCGATACCCAGCCTGGGTGACATGAGAAGCCTAATGAGGCTGCGGCACGCGACTAATTCGACTCGCAGGGAAGTGCCAGAGAAATACAAAGAAACGGCACAGCCCGAAGGAAAACCTTAGTTGCGCGACTAGTTGAGTCCCGGTGGACTGATTTAGCAGGCACGGTCATGGTAGCGAGCACAATTGGCAAATACAAGGATTTTTCGAGAAGGAGCCGGAAATACTCCGAAATCCGCGGCCCAAAAATGGAGATTCCAATGCGCTCGATCACTATGGCCACGAAAATTTAGCCCGACAGTGGTGGCTCTCGCAGGTCGAATGCTGGCTCAACGACTCGATGGTTGATTGTCTTTCAAAAAGTGCCCAGAGAATGAAGGGGAAAGAACTCTGATATTCACGGCCGCTTACGAGCCGTGGGTTCACGCAGCCTTGTATCTCATTGCCATGGCGGCCAAGGTTGGCTGCGAATCCTCCACTTCCAGCCAGCGGAGGGCCGCCTCGCCGTTATACCTATTCGCCCTGGCTCAAGAAGTTACGCCACGAACCCGATCAGCGGTTCGATCTGGACTTCAGCCATCACTTCCAGTCGAATGCGTCCGCAACGCCTAAAGAATAACGAACCCAATAGCTGCCAGTTGACGCATGATGCCCCTTTGATCCGCGTTGGACTTGGGTGCTGATGACGACTGAAGGCTATCACTCCGATCAAGAGTGAAAACCGTGGATTGCTGGTAGGGTCAGCAGTCGAACGGCGTGCGAAACAGCCAACACGTTCAACAAGAGATCACTCATCCCGAGAACAAATTGCTGCCATTGCACAAAATAGTGCAATCTCACTGGTTGTCGGCCACATCAGGCCCCATCATAATCACGGTTCCGCTGGCGCTGCCGGCAATGTGAAACTGATTTGAAGGGAAAGTCGAATGCAGCTACGGATTCCCGCCGTCCACTTGTGCTTCTTGACGAGATTCCAAGGGGGCGACCATGGATTTGCATTTGCCAGGAGGCTTGTACTCCGTTGGCTCCCGCTGCTCGTCGCGCTCGTGATCACAGGCGAGTTCGTCGTTGTATGTCGGGCGGAAGATCCCCCGGCCACCCCTCGGGGCAAAGTCGACGAGAGCTCCTTTGTAGTTTTGACTTTCAACACGGGGACGACACTCAGGCTTCCCCACGACGATCCGCCCGATGACGGATACTCCTCGGCCCAGGCGCGCATCTCTGATGAGTGGTACGGCAACGGTTTGGCATGGCGCGCTGCAGTCGAGGCCGTTCAACGTTTTCTGAGGCGAATCGATCCAGACATTGTTGCGTTTCAGGAGATGTATTATCCGGAGACTTGCGCGGAGATACCCGCGGAGGCCCGGGTCGGGTTTATTTGCGAGACTTGGAGGTCGGGCGATGATAGTGTTGCCCGCATGGTGCTTGGCGACGACTACCAGATCGCCTACCATCCGGGCAAACCGAACAAATGTGTCGCGGTCCATCGGCGATTTGGAACCATTCGTGGATACGACGAGTCGGCCGAGAATTGGCTGGAAGGCGCTCCGGTCAAAGGATGCGGTGGCGGAGCCCGCGTGGCTCGGGGAATCATCGAACGTACAAACGGCGAGACGCTAACGCTGATTAGTATCCATGGCACTTCAGGAAGAACCCCGGTCGATCAGCAGTGCCGGGTTCGCCAAATAGAGAGGATATTTGTCGACTTTGGGGATGGAGCTGCTGGCGTCCGGGACACGCCGAACCTGATCCTTGGCGATTTCAATACCGATCCCGGGCAAGTCGCGTCAATCGATAAGAGCGCCACCCGCTGGAACGATTTTGTTGGAGCAGGCAAGGCCTTTCACTTCATCTCCAAAGTGGGCGCTGATGCACCGCGGGCCTATCAAGGTTTTGCAGACATCGATCATGTGGTGAGTGACGTCTTTCGAGGCACCTGCCATTATCCCGGCGTCGATGAAGGGTCCAAGCCTGTCTTTGAGGGCATTTATTTTGACCACACGCCCGTCGTCTGTACGCTTTCGAAGTGACCAGCAGTGCAAGGACTCTCTACTCAGGTTGCATTGCGAGGCCGATTATTTATAGGAACGACAGCCGACCGTCAGACCGCCAGGCGCGACTTGGTTGCCGCGAAGTGGCCGCCCAGTCTTGGTAGTCTTGGCACGCCGCACCAATCTTTTCACCCAACTGGTCAAGCAGTTTTCCGAATCGCGTTTTTAACATAGCGGCTAACGCCGCCATCTTCGCAGATTTCGCCGGCTGCACATCTGTGCGCTGAACTTTTCA
Source organism: Bythopirellula sp. (assembly GCA_041747595.1). Classification (GTDB taxonomy): domain Bacteria; phylum Planctomycetota; class Planctomycetia; order Pirellulales; family Lacipirellulaceae; genus Bythopirellula. The sequence continues at coordinate 12,662 of JBGTEU010000154.1, read as the reverse complement.
GATGCCATTCGGCTCCGCCAGGCGCTCTGATTGTCGACTGTCATTTACACTCAAGTGTTCCACGTACTCGCCTGGAGTCATGCCGGTCATGCGTTTGAACACGCGATAAAAGTGAGTCACGTCACTAAAGCCGGCTGCGACGGCAGCGTACATTATCTGCCCTGTTTCTCGAAGGCGTTCTTGCGCGTACGCTACTCGCCGCTCACTCAAAAACTGGACTACCGTCTTGCCGGTTTTCTGTTTAAATAAATCGGAGTATCGCCGGCTAGATATTCCACACATCTCGGCAAGATCTTTCACGCGGATCGGCGTGTGGAAGAAATCTTCAATGTACTCAAGTGTTCCATCTAGTGCCTGCTGCCGAGATATACTGGCAGTCTTTGCCGGGTCTCCTCGTAGAAGGTGGACCAGAAGATCGATTAATCCGGCGTGGAGAAGCGCAGTGCCCGCGCAGCCATCACGGGATTGCTCAAGCAGCATTCGTTTGAAGACATCTCGCACTGCGCGGCGTCGGTAGTTCAACATGCGAACCATGGGATAAGGAGATTCAAAACGTTCCGATAGTGCCGGAATGATCAGTTGAAGTGCCTTCGACTCTTCAACGACTTGCTCAGTGAAAAATACAAACACCAATGTCAGGGGCGCAGCAGGATTATCTACGAATCGATGTTCATCCCCAGCGGGTATAAGCAGCAACTCGTCTTTTCCCAAAGGCAATCGGGACGACGGAAACTCAAGCGCCCCTCTCCCAACGGGGATCCAGCAAAGTTTGTGATAAGCAAACTTTCGGAATTCCATTGCGAAATTGGCAGAATGGTGACTTTCAAACACCCGAATGCCGGATTCTGGCAAAGGGAGATAAGCCGGCTCGCTGCGACGCAGAACCGGTTCCACCCCTGGATGTTTGCGATTCATTCGGCCTCCTGAAAAGTCGGAGCTTTGCCAACGTAAGAAGTGGGAAGTTCCAATTTGTGTCTTGACTACGCCAAGATTTCCGAATCCCCTAATTCAAGGCATCGGAACGGCTACTCCCCTACGGCGTGATTATACTAAAAAATGAGGGGTCGCAATAAGCCACCATCGGCAATGTTCCGATTGCGCCAATAGACTATTTCCGCTTGTGCAGATTCGTTTCCTGTCGATTCTGCCATTCTTTTCCCTATGCATTTTCTGCTTCACGAGAATGAATACCGCACTCAACGGAGACGGAAACGGCTGGGCATTCACGGTTTCTTGACGACATGTGTCGTCTTTTGCTTTGCGGTATGCTCACCTACACTCTTTGCGGTCTCACCACAGATTGGTCCGGCAACGACGGCAGTGCGGCTGGCCAAGTACGATCACGTTTACTATGTATCGCAGTCCGACGGTTCAGACGAATTCGGAAATGGTGCGCCCGATAAACCTTGGAAGAATCTCGGCTATGCACTCGAACAGATTTCAGAGTCCCATGACCAAAGTCGAATTGCACTTTGCGTCGCAGAAGGCCGCTACTTCCTCCGAGAAATGGCTTTGCGGGAAAACCTGGATCTCTATGGGGGATTTGAACGCAGTCGTTGGCATCGCGATATCGATGGTCATCCAACGGTTCTAAGCGGTAGTAATAACCATCGAGTATTGGTAGGAGCAAATTCAGTTTGTATCGATGGTTTTGTGATTGAGCACGGATCGGTAAGGGGTCGAGGGGCAGCAATACTTTGCGACGGTGTCTCGCCAACGATAACGAACAATCGATTCATACAGAACCGAACCTTGGCTCCTGCTGACTGGAATCCACGCTACCTGCACGAACTGGCCCATGATGGAGGAGCGATTTCCTGCACAAGTGGGGCATCGCCAACCATTCTCAATAATCTCTTTGCAGACAATGGAACCGAGAATGGACGCGGTGGGGCTATTGCATTTCATGGTCGATGTGCGGGGGAAGTGAGAGGAAACGTCTTTCTCAATAACACGACCGGGAACTACGACTCACACCGAAGCAGTGACGGAGGTGCGATCTCGATTGTTGATTGGTCATCGCCGCGGATCGTGCAAAATGTTTTTATCAATAATCGTGCGTTGAACACGAACGATGGAGGAGGAATATTCATCGCGCTGTGGTCCTCCCCCATAATCGAAAGCAACATCTTTGTAGACAATCACTCGACTGATGATGGTGGAGCATTATTTATTGGCGGGCAGGAACACCGTTACGATCGCCCCCCAGATCCACTCCCTTCACGAGATGAGTATAGCGTCGAGATATCCAGAAATCTGTTATATAGGAATCGCAATCGCTCGCTTAACTCGGGTGGTATGCGAATTGCTATGCAAGCTCGTGTAGAAGTGTGGAACAATGTGCTGGCCTACGGTTCGCAGCTCAACATTCAAGAGTCAGAAGTGAAGTTGGTCAACAACACGGTTGTCGCAAAAGCTATTCTCGAAGAATTGCCATTATCGGGCATTTTTACAAACAACATCTTTTGCGAAGAAGTGCAAATGGTACCGGAAGTACCGTTGAGATACTCCTTTTTGGGGGAGGGCTCGCCTGGAGAAGGAAATCTTTTTGGTGATCCTGGGATCGACGATCAGACTATGAGTCTGAAAGTTTCTACTTTTCGGTACATGCCGGAGCAGCACGTCACCGTACTGACCATCCCTGATGATTCCGTTGAGGGTAGCAAACTCCAAGAAGACAAGCTAGTGAACCGCATCGTACAAAGCGTCGATTCATGGGGGGTAGTGAAGTCGCACTGCGACACACGAATTATGGTCTGGGGTGAACTGGTGCCCAATGAAAAAATCAAGATCATTCCGACATTTCAACTCCGGTCAGATTCCCAAGCGATTGACAGCGGGAGTTCTGTTCATGCACCCACGGTAGACTTTCAGGGCAATCCGCGTCCTAGCGGGAAAGCCGTAGACGTAGGTGCCTACGAGTTTATGTTCGAAGCAGGTCGGGATGGGATCAACGCTAACTGAATCCAAGCAAGCCAAGAGAGGTAGTCATGCGACCAGCTTTACTCACGTCAATCTTGGTATCTTTTGTGATGCCATGCCAACTTCTCGTCTCTTCTGAAACCAACGACAAAGGCTCCGACAAGCCAACTCGCATCAATAAGTGCATCGAACTCTTGGAGCAAGGCCAACCCATTTACTATGCCTCTAGTTACGGTGGTTACGATGAGGGATTGAAAATGTCTCAAACCTGGGCCGACTACATCGACTACAACATGGAGCACCAGCCACTAGACTTTTCCCTCCTGCGTGAATTTATGCGCGGCCTGGTTGATGGAGGCCCCACGCCAAGTGGACATCGTACTCCCGCAGTCATTGTCGTATTACCATTGCTGGGGCTTGATGAAGAGACCGTGAAAAGCGGCGGTTGGATGGTGCAGCAAGCGCTGTCTCAAGGAGCTCACGGAGTCCACCTATGCCGGGCACGCGACGCAGAGGCTGTTAAACGATTTGTCCAAGCAGCACGGTATCCGAATCACAAGCAGCACGAAGATCTACTGGGAGAGGGATTGAGGGGCTTCGGCAGTCAGAAGTTTGCAGCAACTGTTTGGGGACTCGATGAAATGACCTACCTCAAGAAAGCAGACCTTTGGCCATTGAATCCCGAAGGAGAGATTATGCTGGGGATCAAGATCGAAGATCAGCAAGCACTAGAGAATACCGAGCAAAGTCTCGCCATGCCCGGGATAGCATTTGCTGAGCATGGTCCTCGCGATATGGGACTTTCCTTCGGCTATCTTGAGGGCCGTGCAGATCCTCCCGTACCCGCTGAAGTTGATTCGGCTGGGCGAAGAGTGTTAGCAGCATGCCAGGCCAACAACGTGTTTTTTCTAGATAATGTTCTTCCTGACAATGTTGTCGACCGGCTGGATGCAGGCGTAATGATTGGTGCAGGTCGCCGTAAAGACTCTGCCGAAGTCGGCCGAAGGCACACAGGGCGAAAAATGCCTTGGTGATCAGGAATTTATTTCTTGCTTTTGAGGCTAGGCTGTCACATGAAAACATGCAGAAAGCATTGGAGTTAGAGCATCTGGAGGGTAGCCAATTTGAGCTGCACACCCATTCTTCAGAAAGGCGGATTTTTATGCGACATTCAAACCAAAAAGTAGACGCCTTTACCCTAGTGGAACTCTTGGTAGTGATAGCTATCGTCGGAATGTTGGTTGCGCTCCTACTACCGGCAATCCAGGCTTCAAGGGAGTCGGCACGCCGCAGTCAGTGTATCAACAATTTGAAGCAAGTCGGCCTTGCCTTGCAGATGCACCATGACGCTCGAGGCCAGTTTCCATCGGGACGAATTGGGACGGATGAAACGACGACCTCGTGGTCGTTACATTTGCTGGAATACATGGAAGGCGGAAATATCTTTAAGACTTGGAAAAGGAATCTCGCACCCTTTCAAGAAGGAAACTCAGCGGCCATGCGAACTCCTGTAGAAACGTACTACTGCCCCAGTCGCCGCTTGCCTAATGCCGATCGTGACTTTGTGAACGAGTCAGAACCGGCGATTCTAGCGGCAGGAGTGGCGGCTGGCGGTGATTATGCCGCCAACGCAGGAAGTGACAATGTAAAGTATGGCGTTGATGAATCGCAGCGACCTATTCCAAGCATCGATGAGACAGTCGCAGGACCAATCTATACATTTTCCAGGATTCGCATTTCCCAGGTCCAGGATGGCTTAAGCAATACCATTGCTGTTGGAGAAAAGCATGTCCCAACTTTGCAGACTCACTCTGGAGATGAGCTCGAACAGTACGCTCAGGGTGATACGGCTTTCTTCTCAGGGGACGTTGCATTTTCGATTCTGCGAATTAGTAGGGACGGAATGGCAGAGAGCAGTAGCGATCCGTCCCGTGAAAAGTTTGGCAGCGAACACCCCTCCATCAGCCACTTTGCTTTTCTTGATGGACATGTCAAGGCGATGCAAACATCCCTTGACCTCTCTACTCTCCACCACCTTTCGGTAATTGGTGACGGAGAGGTGACACAGTCAGGACAGTTTTGATCTGCTCGGCGATATTTATTCTGTTTGTTCGCCCTCCGGGTTACAGGAAATACTATTATTTAATTCAACCCGAATACCGTAAAAAAAGTTAACTTTCCCAATGACTCCTAGAAACGTGTATGTCCGAGTGATCGAGGACTCCATTTCCGATTGCGCCAATGGTTCTGCTCACCATCTGGCTTAGACTGAAGCAACTAATCTCTGGAGTTATCTTCCAACAGAATTTGTGGTGCCAATATGCAAATAACGGTCTGCTCCCGTCGAATTTTTCGTGTTGGATTCTCGGTGCTATTCACCCTTGGATTCTTGATTTCGGGACGGGGGGTAGCGGCAGACTCCCCGCCTCGAAACGTACTTTTCATCGTGACAGACGACATGAACAACGATTTGGGTTGTTACGGCAATTCTCAGGTTCGCAGCCCTAATATCGATAACTTGGCGAAACGCGGAATGAGATTTGATCGCACCTACTGCCAGGTGCCGGTTTGCAATCCTTCGCGAGTCTCATTCCTCAGTGGCATGAGAGCAGATAAGTCCAAAGTCTATACTCTTAAACAGGAAACACGCTCTCACCTGGGCGATTGGGTAATGCTGCCGGAGTACTTCCGCCACAACGGCTACTTCACCGTCCAAGTTGGTAAGATTTATCACACCGATGATGGCTTTGAAGACCCTCGTTCCTGGGATATTGAAATCCGTGAATTCGGAAAACGACCACCGCAGTCTGAAATCATCAAGTGGGGAGAGCCAGACGGGCCTGGGGGACACACCAATGATTGGGCATGGTTAAAGACGGTTGATGAAGAGACCCCGGATGGCATTGTCGCCCGGCGTGCGGTCGAAAAGATGGAACAGGCCGTGCAGGAAGGCAAACCATTCTTTATGGGCGTTGGATTTCGACGTCCTCATGCACCGTTCGCTGCTCCCAGGAAGTATTTCGAAATGTACCCCGTTGAGTCCGTTGATTTGCGACCTTCGGTCCCGGAGGGACACTACGAGAGTCTTCCGCCGGCCGCCGTCAACTATCCTGCTCCCGATCAACCGATGACCGACCTTGAGCAGCGAGAGATAATTGCGTCCTTCTACGCCTGCAACACTTTTGTCGATGCACAGGTCGGTGTGCTATTGGAAGCAGTTGATCGACTCAAACTTTGGGATAACACGGTGATTGTCTTCATCAGTGATCATGGATACCATCTGGGCGAGCATGGTGGCCTCTGGCACAAGATGTCATTGTTCGAAGAATCGGCCCGGGTACCTATGATCATTTATACTCCTGGCATGAAGGCCAGTGGAGAAGCGACTAAACAAATAACCGAGTTGGTTGACTTGTATCCCACGCTTGCTAACCTGTGCGGTTTGGAGGTACCCGAAGGCTTAGACGGACAAAGTCTTGCTCCAGTGCTCGACGATCCGTCGCACTCTGTGAAAGAAGCCGCTTTCACAGTAGTGAGTCGTGCCGACGCCCCTGAACAAGACCACGCACGCCAAATGAGCTATTTGGGGCGCTCGGTGCGTACAGAACGGTGGCGTTATACCGAATGGGATCATGGACAAAGGGGCGCGGAGTTATACGACCATCAAAACGATCCACAAGAGTTGAACAACCTGGCAGATAATCCCGAACATGCAGAGACCCGCGCACGGCTCAAATCGTTACTGGCACAGGTGGGGGATGAATGACACTTTCTATGACACACGGCAAGCTTGTTCGAACCATTCTTCACCTAGTAGCAACCATTCTCGGATTGCAGTTTCAGTACAAGGATTGCTTGGCCCAGGTGGGCGCTTATGGTCAGTTCGCCCCTGAGGACGCCTATCTCGATGGCTCGTCGCTGCCTTATTACGGAAGTGAGAATGAGTGGAGCCGCAGGCAATTTTCTGCTGAGAAGGCGGAAATCGAGTACAAGCGACGCGGCCAACGTCAGTTGCTGGCCACCCTGGATGGTAATCCTAAACAAGCACTCCAGTGGGCGGAGAAGCGGCTGCAGGATGATCCCACTGATTTGGAATCGATGTTCAATCAGGTTGTGGCCTACACGCAGCTTGCACAACTTGATCGAGCCATTGAAACTGCAAAGCACGCGGTGGAAGAAGGGATGCCCATCGAGCGTTTTTTTGCTGGCCCGCGTCATTTACTCAAACAACTCATTGATTCGGAAGAATTTGAGCAATTTGCCGATTCGCAAGACGCGAGTCCCTTGCTCCACGGCCCTATGCTAGGAGCTGTCACCGACCACAGCGCCCGAGTATGGATTCGCACTGCAGAAGAAAAACCAGCTCAGGTGAATGTCTATCGGTGCGATGACAAAGGTGAACCCACTGACCAATTGGTTTTCACGTCGCGTGCGATATCGTCCTCTGCCGATGATTTTACTGCCACACTAAAGCTCGAAGGTCTAGAACCTGATACTAGCTACGCATATGAAGTAATTATCGATGGTAAAACACACAATAACGGGACGAAGTATCTCCTCAAGACCTTCCCCGCGGCGGGTAGTGCTAACAAGTTTCGCATAGCGTTTGGTGGTTGTGCGGGCTATGCACCTGAGCATGAACGCGTGTGGGATACGATACTCTCGTTCGAGCCAAGTGCGGTGTTTTTGCTCGGTGATAACGTTTACATCGACTTGCCAGAAGAGCCGCGTGGCTTACACCAGTACACCTATTACCAACGGCACTCGCGGCCTGAGTTCCGGCGATTGGTGAGCGCTTCACCAGTTTATGCGATTTGGGACGACCACGATTGTGCGATGGACGACGTGTGGCTGGGCCCCTATCCGGATAAGCCTAAATGGAAGCCCGCAATGCTCACGGTGTTCAAGCAGAATTGGGTTAATCCGGCTTATGGCAGCCCCGAAAAGCCAGGCTGCTGGTTCAGTATGTCTCTGGGAGACGTGGACTTCTTTTTTCTCGACACACGGTACTGGCGCACCAACCCCAATGGAGAAGAGCCGACAATGCTGGGGTCGGTCCAGAAAGAGTGGCTACGTGAGCAGTTACTTGCTTCTAAAGCAACGTTTAAAGTGATCGCTTCTTCAGTCCCTTGGGACCCGGATGCCAAACCTGAGAGTCGCGACACTTGGGGCGGTTTTCTTGACGAGCGCAACGAAATCTTCGGATGGATCAGGGACCATCAAATTGACGGCGTGCTCCTACTCTCAGCGGATCGACATCGGAGCGAAGCGTGGAAAATCAATCACGAGGGCATCTACCCGCTCTACGACTTAATGAGCGCACGCTTAACCAATACACACACTCACGCGTGTGTGCCGGGAGCTTTGTTCTGTTACAACGAGAAATGCTCCTTCGGCCTCGTGCATTTCGATACATCCTCAGACAACCCTTCGGTCGTTTACGAAATCGTTAACATTGAGGGCGAGGTAGTTTACACTCTTGAGATTTCGCTGAGCGCCCTGAGCTTTCGGAAGTAGATTTTCCGAAACCTTCCTTGAGCAAATCAGCGTATCCGTTCTGCCAACCTTTCAATTACCCACAATTATTGCGAGGCACACCGGAACTCAATTCCAGCCATCAACGATTTCTCCACCATTGCGAGACCCCAGGGAGTTGAAGACTACGACGTCGATCTCGAATGGGATGAAGTGGACCGACCCGTCAGCAAAGGCAGCGTTGAGGCCGCCGGGGTGGGCGGAACCGAAATGGTTGACATTCCACGAGCCGCCAAAGGGCCAGGGGCCCCGGTCGCCGAACATACGACCCAGGACCGGGTCAAAGCCCATGCCGTCGCTATCACCCAGTGGCGGGAAACACGTCGAACGTATGATGTCGGCATCCCATCCATCCGACCAGCCGCGATCGTCCGAGTTGTAGTTGAGCCCTCCTTCGTAGGCGTCGCTGCGGACATACTTCTCGGCAATCATGAGCGTATTGCTTAGGCCATCGGTGACATCCTTCGGATTCACCCGACGTGGGACGTTGTTCAAGAAATTACCGCGAGTAGGGAGGGTCGCGATATACTGCCACGCGGATCGAATAATCACGCCGTCGTAAACTTTGTTGGCCGCTTGACCCGCGTCGCCGGTTCCGCCATTGACGGAAGGAAACAGCGTGGAAAAACTGGCTAACGTGAGGGGGACGCCGGCAGCGGGATTATATTTCACGCCGGTGGAACTGACCGTGCAAGGCTGGGCACTCGCGTAATCGATGGGAGCGATAATCGCGTTGAACTGCTGGCTGTAGGTCGTCGAGGCCGGGCGGCGCGAGGGGCACACGTATAAGGGCATCACGATCTGTTGCAGATCAATAGTTGTGGTGATCTGATAGGCCGCAGTCTGTTCGATGAACGGCAGCAATTGAAATGCCCAACCGAGACCTTGCTTTTCCGGTCCGAACGGCTTGCCGTTTGCGACGTTCTGCTCGAGGCCATAACCTGTATCCAAATACCTGGCCCCCCCGGTTGGAAACATTTTTTGGGCGTCTACAAAGTTCTGGAAAGCCAAGGCGACGTTTTTCAGATTGTTTTGGCAGTGGGTCCGACGGGCCGATTCTCGGGCTGCCTGGATGGCGGGCAACAGCAGCGCTACGAGCACGCCGATGATGGCAATGACGACCAAGAGCTCGACCAGGGTAAAACCCTTCGAGGGGCGACTTGAGATGGCTGACATGAGAAGAGACTCCCCTGATTTTGAAAGCAAGCAATAATGATGAGGTAGATGAGTGAGATGAGTTGGGACTGCGTCTCCGCATCACGCTCGTCCTCGCGGATCGTCTATCAACGAGGCCGCAAGGCGAACGGTGCTTAGCTTTAGCCGCAGTCACATCCAGTGAGAACCCAGAGTTCTTTGGGCCAGCGCATGACTAAGATTCATTCTGGGGAGATCGGTGCGTGCGTGTCGAGTGAAAATGTGAGAGAAAAGTTACGTATTTGCGATTTCGACGTTTTCTTAGGGCGAGATTGGCACCATCTCACGAAAGGTTGCTTCATCGACCTCTTGGATATTTCCGGCCGAATCAGCGACGAGACGGCGACCGTCCACGCCCACCTGTTCGTAGGCTGCCTGGAAGAAACCGTCCGGAAGCGAGTCTTCCAACGTAAATAGGCCAAAAGGCTTACCATCGCGCTCGGAAGTCAAAAGTTGATCCACCGTCTGGCCTTTAGCTTTCGGATCGTCGGCGGCCCGCTTGGTGGCAAACTCTCGGAACTCGGCGTCGTCGTTGGGGAGCCGACGATGTTCTTTCAAGAACAGGGCATAACTGTCGGCGACAAACTTCAGGTGCGAATCGTCCGTAGCCTCGCCCTGGCTCGATGCCCCGTCGCCGCATCCTGCAATCAGAACGCACGTGAGCATCGCACAAACCAAGCCTGTGACTGAGATTCTCATCGTACAATTCCAGTTAGCCATATTCCACTTGGAGTCCAACAGCCCATTATTTCATAGAATCTGAGCCGTAGCAAGCAAAGTGACCCGAGGCAGAGGAGCGTGATGGCGGAATACCACGAATCCGGCGAATCATCACGAATCGATTTCATTCGTGTGATTCGTGTCGATTCGTGGTTATCTGCTTCGCGAGGTGGACCAACTTCAGGAATTCCGTTCGGTAGCCGAGAGGATCGTTGCCGAGGGCGGATTGGGCCATTTCTAGAACGGCATCATAAGACGTGCTGCCTTGATGCTCGGAATTCCGCAGCAACATGCCAAAGCTCGCGACCGCGACGGCGAATTGGAAATCTTTGGTGGACTCGGCGAACGCCTTGCCGGTGTCGGTGATCGGGAATTCGAGCTTGGTGCTCGTGTCGGCATCCGGCAACTTGTACCGCAGCTTCAAGGTAAGCAACTCATCACTAGCCGCTTGCGGCTTAGCGCTTTTTTCTTCGTCGGTCGCTAAGCCGGCAAGCGGCTGTTTGGTTTCTTGATACTTCAGCGGATCGACTTTCGATACATCCACTTCTTTGCCCGCGGGGACGATTTCATAAAGCGCGGTCACCGTGTGGCCGGCGCCGATTTCGCCGGCGTCCTTTTTGTCGTCGTTGAAGTCCTCGGCGGCCAGAACGCGGTTCTCGTAGCCGATGAGGCGGTAGCCGGCGACATGGGCCGGGTTGAACTCGTCCTGGATCTTCACATCCTTGGCAATCGTGATGAGCGTGCCGGTCATTTCCTCGACGAGCACCTTGCGAGCTTCGGTGAGGTTGTCGATATAATGGTAGTTGCCGTTCCCCTTACCGCTGATCGATTCCATCATCGAGTCGTTGAGATTGCCCCGGCCGAAGCCGAGCACGGTGAGAAAGACGCCGGTCTTGGCCTTTTGTTCGGCGAGTTGCGTGAGGGCGTTCGTATCGGAGATGCCGACGTTAAAATCGCCATCGGTGCAGAGGATCACGCGGTTGACTCCCCCGGTGATAAAGTTGTCGGTAGCGATCTGATAGGCCAGGTTGATGCCCGCGCCACCGGCCGTGCTGCCGCCGGCTTGCAGTCGGTTGAGCGCGGCGAGGATCGTGTCTTGCTTATCGCCACGGGTGCTTTCGAGCGCGAGGCCTTCGGTCGAGGCGTAAACAACAATCGCGACTTTATCGTTCTCGCCGAGTTCGCGAGTGAGGAGTTTCATTCCTTCCACAAGGAGCGGCAGCTTGTTGGGGTCGTTCATTGAACCCGACTCGTCGACGAGGAACACAAGATTCGACTGAGGGCGGTGCGTGCGGTCGATCTCTTTGCCCTTGATGGCGATCCTTGCCAGGCGATGCTCGGTGTTCCACGGGCAGGCGGCGATCTCCATGTGAGCGGCGAATGGCACGTCGTCGGTGGGCGGGACGTAGTCGTAGGGGAAATAGTTCACAAGCTCCTCGATTCGCACTGCATCGGGGGGAGGGAGCCGGCCCGACACGAGGAACTGCCGCACGTTGGCGTAGCTGGCCGTGTCGACGTCGATGGAGAAGGTACTGACGGCGTCCTCACCGGTTGCGGCGATGAAGGGATTTTCGTGGATGGGGGTGTATTGGTCGCGGGATTCAGCGAGGCGACGACTGGGTACGAAAGCAATGCCGAAGGAGTAGGGTTCGGCTTCGGAGAGCGGTTCTCTGGAATAGCGGTTCGTACGATCGAGGGAGGAGAGTTTTTCGCCGCGAGCGAGATTGCGCGGTTCTCGGCGGAGAACATCACCGACGTAAGTTGGAGTCGGACTAGCAGGTTTTCCTACTTCACCACCTGCGCCCTCCGAGGCAGCGAATTCGGAGCTCTTTTGTCGCCCGAGAGATCGAGAGGATGATTCTCTGCTCAGTTCGGTTTTTGTTCCTGCATAGGCATCGTTGATGAGGCCTTCGAGGCCCATGTTGGAAGCTGGAGAGCCTGGTAGAAGGGAATCGCCTAGTTCTTCGGTCGTCACGGCGAGGCTTTCTTCTTCCTCTCCATCTTGGACGATGATGTGTGGAGTGGCGGCCATCATCGGCTCTCGTGACTGTTCTTTGGCGGAGCGAGGGGCGTCGTCATCATTTGAGTCCTCGACGCGTGCCAGATCGCGGCCGCTTCTGGGGCGTTCACGGGCAGCTTGCATCGACGGGCGTATTAGTGCGACACCAAGAGAAAATAGGATCGAGGCAGCCGCAACATAACCGAACCAGCGATACCAATTGGCACTTTCGGTCTTCGGGGCGAGGGTCACAATTTCGTTTGGAGCATTATCTGCCGCGGCGAGAATTTTT
>JBGTEU010000153.1:0-3802 GCA_041747595.1 Bythopirellula sp. | reverse complement strand
ACGATTCGCTGCATAAACACATGGTTCGTAACGTGGATAGCCGAGGCCGAAATTCACGCCGCACGGATAGCCGGTTTGCCATGTGAGGACATTGTCGATCTGGGCGCCGCCAAGAGCCAAGACGGCACACCGCGAGCGGGCATTCAGTTGTCTGACCATAAGAAATAAGGCTTCAATTTCTGCCGCGCCGCCAATCCCCGGCCCGAAGAAAATCACCGCGTACTGAGCCTCTTGTAAACGCGTTGCCAGTGCTGCAAGTTGATCGGCCTTCGCATCACCTATCCGAGTTGCATCAAGTTCGATGCCAGTGATCTTCGCGCGGAGGGCAGTGAGCACCGCGAAATTGTCGGCTGCTTTGATCTGCAGAAATTCGTCGGCATGGTTGTGAATCGGGCCCGAACTGATGGCAGTGATGTGCCGGCCCCGGGGGACAAACAATCCTGGTGGATCGAGAAATCGTTCGTAAAGTTGCGGATGGGTTGTTGTCGGATCGGCTCCCCAAAACAAGACAACGTCGGCACGTTGCTTCACCTCGCCCAATGTGCAGCTAGAAACACCGACCGACTGCGTCGCGGTGATTGCCGCACGTTGAAACGCAGGGAGTTCCGGATCAATGGTCGCACCGAGTTTGTCGGCCAGGGCCACAGCGGCGCGCTGAGTTTCGACGGTGCTGCCCTTCATTCCGTAAATCAGTGGGGCACGCGAAGCAGCGAGAATCTCAGCAGCGCGTTCGATGGCGGCCTCTGTGGAAACCGCCTGGCCATCGACTTCCGCACTTGGCGTTTCACTAGCCGAGTGACCAAGAAGTTGCGATTCGCACAGTGGGCAAGCGCGCTCGACGGCGACAATCTGGTTGTCATCAACATGTACGATGACACCTTCACAGAGACAACCACACGCTGCAGTCGTCACATTGTCGATTGTGTATTTCATTCGCTGCTTGTCTCAGGTATTCACAAGGAACACTTCGCCTCGGCCCTGGGCTAAAAAATCACCATTGTACTGTTGCCAGTTTCGCTTAGCATTCCATACGTTGTGCTTAAAACCAAGCGATTCCAGTCGCCGGCCGACAAGGCCAAGCAGCGGCGCATGGGCAGTGCAGGCATAGCGAAAGGTAGGCAGCAGTTGCGTTTGGTCGTAATTCAACAAACAGAGCGTGCCGCGTTTGAGGCCTGCACCGGCGTTCGCACCACACGCCTCGCAAACAACAATCGTGCCGGCAAGCATATTGCGTCCGACCAAATCACCAGCGTTTCCTCCAACCGCAATGAGACCCCGCCGCATGCGATAGCCGATTTGATTCCCGGCATCGTTGGAGATCAAAATGGCTCCGCCGGTCATGCCCCGCGATGAACCCACGCGGGCTCCACCAACGCCATCTCCCGCCGAACCAGCGACGCGGATGATCCCGCCGCGCATTTCCGCGCCGAGCGCTTCACCGGCATTTCCCGTCACGTGAATTTCCCCACTCCACATGCCGAGGCCAACGTGGCGGCCGGCATTTCCCACGACGCGAATCATCCCCCGGGTCATCCCCGTGCCGATGCCAACGGCACTTGCGAGATCGCCCGTGAATTCGATTTGCTCATCCGCTGTGTTGCCTTGAATCTCAAATAGCTCGGCAAGCGGCAACTTTTCACGGCCAGGCCAGATTTCGAGTCGCTCGATTTCTTGGAGCGACTTCTCCCGCATGGCATCGGGCGTAATGCTCGCGAGCTCAAGCGGCAAAGTGGTAGAATGTTTGAGTGAAAGTTGCAGCATACGTCCAAGGTAAGCATCTCACGCTAAGGCGGGAAGGCAGAAAAAGCAATTCATGCAACGGGGAGCGATCATTTTGTGCGGTGGCAAGTCGTCGCGGCTCGGGGCCGACAAAGCGTTTTTGCCCTTTGGCAACGAGACGATGCTCGAGCGCGTCGTGCGAATCGTCGGTTCCGTCATCGACCCACGGCAAATCATTGTCGTTGCCGGGGCAAACCAACAACTACCGCCACTCCAGGCAATACTTGTTCGCGACAGCAACGAATATCAGGGACCCCTCCTGGGGATCGCTTGCGGTTTCGCGGCCTTACCGCCCACGACGGACGCCGTGTTCGTTACCGGTTGCGACACGCCGCTCATTACTCCCGAACTCATCGAGTTTCTTTTCAAACAACTTTCGGACGCGGATGCCGTCGTGCCTCAAGATGCCGAGCGATTGTATCCCCTGTGTGCCGTGTACCGTACGAACATTCTCAAACACATCAAAGAGCGACTCACCACCGGTCAGCGCTCGATGCACAAGCTTGTTGAGCGAATTAAGACCGAGCATATTTCCATAGAAACGCTTTGCGAAGTTGACCGCCAACTACTGTCGCTTAGCAACGTGAACACGCAGGAAGATTATCTCGCGGCGCTGGCGGTCGCTGGGTTGTCGACGCCATAATTCCGCCAACTCACCGAATAATTTTCCTCAAACCATGCTTGAATGTCGGATTCCACGTCGCGATCGTAATCGCGCTCCGTATGCAGGATGTTTCCTTGCGGCGTGCCGCGAATTTCTCCTTGCTCGACGACGATCTTGCCGGCCTTCATCACCAGCCGCGGCAACTCAAACATGGTTTCTTTATTTTCATGGGGCGTGTAAATCGTGACGTCGGCGTCGGCACCGAGCCCCAGATGTCCTTTATTGGCAAGCCCCAAAATCTTTGCTGGTCCCGCGCGGGTGATGATCGCGATCTCATTGAGCGTATATTCCCGCTGCAAATCAGCAAGCATCGTGCGACTGGCAAGCGAAACGGGGCAACTCTTGAGCATATCGCTGCGATATGTGCGGTCCATCAGCAGCCGGATGATCTGTGGATACGCAAGGAAAGAGCCGCCGTTAGGATGATCCGTACTCATCACCACCCGCCAAGGATCGTCGACGAGCAAATACCATTCGAGGCCGATGGCCCACTGCAGCGAATGCACGAGCGATTTGTTTTTATAGGTGATCGGTGAGACGCCGCAACCCGCTTCCATTTCGACGTCGCAACTCAGCCACTTCGTGCCGTAAAGATTCGCCAGGAAATGCCCGAGCGGTCCGTCGCCAGTCATGCTTGTGGTCTCGCCAAATAAGACTTGGCCGACGTCGATGGTCACATTGTCGTGCGCGTTCACATAGTCGGCAAGCTGCGAAACCTTGCTGGCGAACGTCCCTTCATCGGCTTCGCCACCGCCGTAGCTGTGAAATTGAATGTGCGTGAGATGCCCGCGTCGGCCTTCGAGCGCTTGCATCGTCTCGAGGGTGGTCCGCCAATTGCCGGGTATGCCAAGTTGGTTGCAATGGATATGGACCGGATGCGGCAGTTCCAGTTCCTGCGCGGCTTGGGCGACTGCGGAAATAATCTGCCGTGGCGTCACGTCGAAATGCGGCACGACGTCGTCGAGCCCCGTGCTCCGCGAGCCATTGGCGAGTTTCCACGCCTCTACGCCACCTGGATTCACGAGCTTCGGGGCATAACCTTTGCCAGCCGCGAGGAGCCAAGCGATAAAAGCCCGCAATTTCGCCGGCTCATTTTTTTGAATTGCCCGCATGATGTAATGATTGTTGCCCATCAACAGGTAACAACCCTTATCGAGGCAGGGCGTGTCGGTGAATTCCTCGTGCGCATGGGCGGCAAGCAGCGGCGGTACGGCGGCGTCGAAGGCGGTTGTATAACCGAGGGCCGCGTATTTGTAGCCGGTGGCAAAGGTGCTGGGGACGCTGCCAAGCGTGCCGCTCCGCGTCAGCGGCGTGCGTTCCATTGGTTCGGCGTCGCGACTGTTTTCGGGACGCAATTTC
>JBGTEU010000152.1:0-16989 GCA_041747595.1 Bythopirellula sp. | reverse complement strand
GGCGCCCCAGCTCCAGTTGGTCTGCAACTGGGCCGTGGGGGGCACCACCAACGCCACCGGATAGCCGTAGGCCGAGTGAACGTAATTGGCATGCCAGTTGGACATCTGGGCACGCCGCAACGGATGCAAATAGGGTGCTTCGGCTTGCACGGCAGGAACCGATAGTGCCCCAAACAAGATGGCAGCGGCACACAGGGTTTTGAGTTGATTAATCACGATACCGTCCTCGCGGCTGAGGGTGAATCTTTTCTAAGCGCTGAGATTAATACTTAATGTTCAGATTATGAACGATGTCTTGCAGTTTCAGTCCACGCGTGCCGTAGCGAATCTTCGCCCGCGACCAACCTGCACCTGGTGTGTGGGCGTAATGCGAGCGATGATGATGGTACAGCATCTCGTGCGGCATCAGCGGCTGATAAGTGATGTAGGTATGCCCCACGTTGGCAGGAACCGGAAGCGGTGAGATATACATCTGGGCCGTTGCGCCACCAAACGCACCAGCACTGGGTCCCTCATAGTAGTTGTAGAATAGATCGTTTTTGCTCTGGTAGCTGATGCTTCGCTTGTAACGTCCTTCCACCTCAGCGGTCGCATTTGCACAATTAAACAAGGTGCCAATCAGGCATGCGACGATGCCGACGGCGAGAATTCGAACAGCCATGAATCGCCTCCTGCGAACACAAACTCACACGCGCAACAGTCTGCTGAGTGGACAAACTTCCGGCGGGAGTTGGGGTTGGTTTGTGGAGCCCGATCAGGCAGGTGGTCTTGGTTGACCAGGATCGGGCTGCGGGGTCTGTAGTCTCGGTTGCGATTGCCTGGGTCTGGCCAAGATTGCCCCTAGCCGGCCATCGCGACGGTCCTAGAAAAGGTTTTCGGCCAGAGCGGGTCCTAACGATGAGAATTTGTTTTCTGCTCTTAGCGACAATTCCTATTGCAGGCAAAATGCGGGGGGACGTGCCCTGGGTTTGGGACCGAATCATCGCTATAATCCCCTTAATCCGCATAGTTTACCGACGGTCGCTGGCTCGTAATCATCCATTCCGACAGCCATCTAGGGCGGAAGTGTCCCACCCAACGTGACACGACGGGGAATCTGCTTCCCCACTGCGACCGAGTACTTCCAAGGTTCGATTTGAGGGAGATGCCGCATAGGCAATCGAAAAATAGTGGCAACTGCAAAGAAAAACGCGAGCCGCCCGACGAAGAAAGTGGCGGGGCAGGCCAAGAAGCGCGCCGCCAAGCCCGCAGAAGCGGCTGAAGAATCCGAACCGCAAGTCGAGACCAACGGTCAAGCCGCTCCGAAGCGCCGTACGACTGCCCAGGCAATGGCGGCCAATCAGCGCGACATCTCTGTGAGCGAGTTCTTTGCCAAGAACCGCCACCTGCTGGGGTTCGACAATCCACGCAAGGCGCTGCTCACCACCGTGAAGGAGGCGGTCGATAATTCGCTCGACGCTTGCGAAGAGGCCGGCATCTTGCCCGAGATTTGGGTCCATATTGAGCAGACCGCACAAGATCGCTACAAGGTCGGCATCCAAGACAATGGCCCCGGCATTCTCAAAAAACAGATTCCGCTGATCTTTGGCAAGCTGCTGTACGGCTCGAAGTTTCACCGCCTGCGGCAGAGTCGGGGTCAGCAAGGCATCGGCATCAGCGCCGCGGGGATGTATGGCGTGCAAACCACCGGCAAGCCGGTGAAGATCATTTCCAAGGTGGGTTCCAACAAGCCCGCCCACTATTACGAAATTCAAATCGATACCAAGAAAAACGAGCCGCGGATTCTCAACGGCGGAGGTGAAGGAGTTGACATCTCTCCCGGCGACAAAGGCAAGGCCGCCATCGAAAAACATGGCATCGAATGGGAAGAACAACCCCACGGCACGCGCGTGACCATCGAACTCGAAGCGAAGTTCAATCGCGGTCGAGGAAGCGTCGGCGAATATCTCGAGCAGACCGCGATTGCGAATCCGCACATCACGCTGCATTACGAAGATCCCGACGATTTTATTTACACTTACGAACGCTCCACCAAAATACTTCCACCAGAGCCGAAGGAAATCAAACCTCACCCTTACGGCATCGAGTTGGGCCGACTGGCGGCAATGCTCGAAGACAATCCGGGCTCGACGCTTTCGGAATTCTTCAGCACCAAATTTTCGCGCGTCACCGGAGCGGTCGCCAAGAAGATTTGTGAAACGGCGAAAGTCAGCACGCGCACGAACACGCGCAAAGTGGATCGTAAACAGGCTGAAGCACTTTTCCAAGCCATTCAACAAACCAAGATCGCGGCCCCCTCGACCGACTGCATTTGCCCCATCGGCGAGGATTTGATTCTCAAAGGGATGCACAAGGTCGTGCCAGGTGAATTCTACGCGGCGGCGACTCGTCCCCCGTCGGTGTACCGGGGTAATCCGTTCCAGATTGAAGTGGGCCTCACCTACGGCGGAACCGCACCCACGCAGAACATCACCAAGGATTTGCTCCTCGAATTGATCGAAGAAACCGACGCCCGCACGGTGAAGCAGTTTTTGGTGCATACCTTCAACGGCCTGGGCGGCGACGCGGCCGACAAGATTATCAAGGCCGCGAACATCGGCACCCGGCAAACGCCGAACAAGCTCAAACCCAAAGAGGTCGAAAGCCTGTTCGTCGCAATGAAGAACGTGAATATCTCGGAAGGCCAGTCGATGGAAGTGCTCCGTTACGCCAACCGCGTGCCACTGCAATTCCAGCATAGCTCCTGCGCGATTACGCAAACAATCATCGGCACCAATTGGCGGAGCTATGGGCTCAGCCAATCGCGGGGCACTTTGCCCAAGGGTCCCGTGAGCTTGATGGTGCATATGGCGAGCGTGTGGGTTCCGTTTACGAGCGAATCGAAAGAAGCCATCGCGAGCTACCCCGAGATACAGAAGGAAATACGCCTCGGCATCCAGGCCGTCGGTCGCAAGTTGGGGATGTTTCTGCGTCGCCGGTTGCGAGTGAAACAGCAATTGGATCGCCGCGAAGTCTTCCTGCGTTATTTGAAGGAAGTCTCCAACGCCGTCAGCGAGATCAACGGCGTCAAACAGTCCGAACTGTACGATCAACTCGTGAAAGTCGCCAAGAATCGCACAGCCGACGCCGACATGAAACTCGACGAACGTGGCAAGAAGGTCCAAGAAGATCCCACACAACTCGATTTGGGCGAGAACGTGTTGATCGTCGATCCCACTTCCCACGAAGCGGCGATCAACCGCGTCACAATCGCCGTTGAGCCGGAAGAAGGTGAAGAGTAAATCATGGCCAAGAAACGTCCCGTTCGTGTTGAAGCGCCTCAGCGCGGAGCTTCCGTCAAACTCACGCCGCGTGATAAGAAAACGATGTCGAGCATCACCGGTCTTGCCGACCGCGTGGTGGCCGCCGCCAAGACGCGTAAAGACCCGTACGTCGATATCCCTTCGCGGACTCTGTCGAACGTAAAGTTCAGTCCCCGCAAGGGAATCCTCGAAATGGGCAGCGGCAAAAACCGCCGGCAGCTTTTCGATCTCTCGCAGGCCAAGGCCTACATGCGGACAATGCTCGTGGCGAGTGGCTGCAAGCGGCTACTCGATCAGGGCAAGACGACCAGCCTCCGAGGCCTGTTCTACATGCTCAAGCACACGATCGAAGGGGCCAAGGAAAACACGTTCGACGATCAAAATGAGTGCGACACCATCATTGAAGACGTGGAAGTGCTGCTCGATTCGATCCGCGAGGAACTGCATCTCTCCGCCGAAAATCGCGGTGCGATGGTGGGCAATATCACGCTCACCGACAAGGGGGACACGATTGATTGCTCGCGAATGGGCTCGGGTGGATACGCGATTCCCTCGATTGTCGAGCCGGAAGTGATTGAACTTGATCCCAAAAAGTGCGGCGCGAAGTTCATCCTGCACGTCGAAAAAGGCACGGTCTGGCAGCGTTTCAATGAAGACAAGTTCTGGCAGAAGCACAACTGCATACTTACCCACGGCAGCGGCCAGCCACCGCGCGGCGTGCGGCGAATGTTGTATCGGTTGCACAACGAACTGAAATTGCCGATTTATTGCGTGCTCGATAACGATCCGTGGGGCTACTATATTTACAGCGTTATCAAGCAAGGTTCGATCAATCTCGCCTATGAGTCGCAACGAATGGCGATCCCCGAGGCCAAGTATCTGGGCTTGCGGAGCATCGACCACGAGCGGTGCAAGCTTTCCGACAGTGTGAAGATTTCCCTGAACTAACACGACCGCAAACGGGCGAAGCAAATCGCACAATACCCTTGGTTCGAGAAAAAACGCCGCTGGCAATCGGAAATTCAGCGGATGCTCAAGAACGACTTCAAATTGGAAGTCGAATCGCTCATTTCCAAAGACATCAGCTACGTCACCGAGGTGTACGTCCCCGAACGGCTGGCCGAACAAGATTGGCTGGATTAGAAATCGTGGGTAGCCATCCTTGCTGCCATCGCAGGCTGGAAAGCCGGCACCTCAAAATTCCGCCCGATTCTTGCTGCAATCGGGGTTGTCTAGGTTGGAAACATGTTTTTTGGGTGGCCAAGTTGTCTCAGGGTGCAAGTTATAAGTCCTTAGTCGCAAGTGAAATAAGAAAATTACGTCTTAAACCTAGCGACTTACGACTCCAGCTTGTTCAGGTTGTCCAGGTTGGCGCCCCCTGTTTTGCACGACGATTGGTTAAGTTCATGCCATATCGTATTCGTCCCAGCTTGAATTTGCCGGGTTTTCTCGAAAGGGGACATGGTTCCTATTCGAATTTCCACGTGTTTTTCCGAAGCGGCCAACGAAATCGCTTGTTTTTCCCAAGGGGCCAACATTTGCCGAAGCGGCCAAGGATTCCTGGGGGTCCGTCAAAAGGGGGAAGGCGGAGAGCGGAAGGGGGAAAATCGACTTCAGCGCGCACCGGTAGCGCATTTGTTTCCTGCCAGGAGCTGACGCAACCCGGCTCGCCTCTGGGTAATAGCTCATTTCAATTATCAAACAACGGGCCTGCGTTCGGGCGAGCGCTATTATCGCGATTTTCAAAGCGATTTCAGCAAAGATTTTTGTGCCAATTTATAGAGGCAAGAATCATTGAACGCCGGTTGGTCGCCCCCTACCCGATCGGCCGCGCTGCGCTCCGCGTCGCGGCCTAACGAATGATTCCACGCATGCCAACGGAAATGTCCAGCCGGCGCCGATACATTGAGTACCAACGCACCATTCGCCGGAATGCGCGTTAGCCCTGCGGATACCCTCATGCCGACATGGCTGCGTGTCGAAGTACCCATTATACGGGCATATTTCAACCCGCACGCACGCGTCGTACATGGAAAGTTATCAAATGGCTGTACCAAAAAATCTCGGGTTGCTGTTGCTGGCCGTCTGGCTGATTCTGTTCGGCGTGTTGACCGCTCCGATGCTCGGGGTAAGCTTCGCCTACAGTGGCGACGTCTTAGCGATATTGGCAATCGTGACCGGCGTTTTGCTTTTGATGCAAAAGTAGCGATGCGACTTACGGCGGTCCTATGAGAGGCCACTCGCTCGGCTGCGCTGCGCTCCGCCTCGCGGCTAAACGTTATTCGACGCCGAATGCCCCCGCCGGTGGGACTTCGATGGCGCGAGCGGTTCGTGAGAGTCCGCTTGGGCGAAGCTCAGGGCTTCCGCAATTCATATCGCCCGGTTTTCTTGTTGCCTACCTTTTCCACCACACCGGCTTCCAGCAAGGGGCGCAGCAAATCCATGGCTCCTTGTTTGGAAATATTGAGCGCACCCCAAATCTCCGCTGGGGCCATGCTTCCCTGATCTCGCAATAGTTGCAGCAGACGCTCTTGCTTGGGACGCAACACGAGCTTTTGCTGTGTGTTGACATCGAAAGCTTGAATTCTCAACCAGACGCGTTCGAGAGTTTGACGCAATCCTTCGGCGGAGTATTCCAGCCAACCAGTAAGGACTTCGCCTTGACGCCGGACGGCGTCAAGCGCGGCGTAGTACTTGGGACGATCTTCCCAGTAGTATTCGTCGACCGAGAAAATATGGTGAGTGTCGAATCCCCGACGGTAAAGTTCCCACAACGAGAGAGCACGCCCCGTGCGGCCGTTGCCGTCGGCAAAGGGATGGATTGCCTCGAAGCGGTAATGGAGAATCGCGGAACTGAGCACCGGTGAGAGTTTACTCGCTTGTTTGTTCCACCACTCAAGAAGTTCGAACATCAAACCAGAGACTTCCCCCGGTGGCGGAGGAATATAACGGCCCACGCGAACGGCCAACGTGCGATAGCGACCGGCCTCGCCTTGATCCATGACACCCTTGGCGAGGATGCGATGCAGGGCGAACAGGTCTTCATGGCGAAGTGTTTTCTTCGACGCGTGTTTTTCCACGTAACGGAGGCCAGCGAAATAGTTGAGTACCTCGCGTTGGGGTCGCTCTTCAGCGGCGGTCAGCTCTCGGCCTTCTTCCAGGGCGCGGACCTGTTCGAGCGTGAGCGGATTGCCCTCAATGGCGGTGGAGGCATGGACATTGCGTGTGCGGGTGTCTTTCTGAAGCGCGGGGATCCAAGAGAGTTCGATGGCGGCCCCTTGAATTCGCTCGCGCAGAACGGCCACCTCTTCGACGAGCGAAAGTAGCTGCGGTGTGATCGTGAATTGGGGTTCGAAAGCCATATTATTAGTCAAGTATAAGTCAAGTTATTAGTCAAGTACGAGCTCTGTTTGCCAAAAAGGCGGCCAAGACAGCGAATTTAGCGGCCACTCGCTCGGCTGCGCTGCGCTCGGCTGCGCTGCGCTCCGCCTTGCGGCTAAACGTTATTCGACGCCGAATGCGCCGGCCGGCGGGACTTCGATGCCCGTGCGGCTTGTGAGATTGAGCTTCGGCAGGAAGCGGGGTTCGACCGCGAAGATGAAGCCGACGTTGTCCTTCGACGAATCGACATTCACGCCGGTGGTCACGAGCAGCGATTCGCCAATGCGCGTTAAGGAAAACGTCTGGCCGATGTTTCCCGTGTCGCTGAAATCAAACGACACCCCCGCCGATGAAATCCACTTGGGACCCATCCGGTAGCTGTAACTCGCCAGCAGGGCGTTGCTCTCGATGGGTCCGCTAATCGAGCGGACCCCCACGTAGGCATTCCCCTTGGTGGGCCGGTTGAGGATCACGCCGCCGGCGACCGTCCGCAAGCCATCGCCGAAAAAGTCGGCAGCGCCATCGGAGACGACGGTAAAGCGATCGCCCAAATGCCAACGGACGTCGTAATCGAACAGGCCAAAATCCTGGCCGAAGTTATCGCGATCGGATTCGGGGAAGTAGGTGAGGTTCGAGTCGATGGTGAGCCAATCGACGATGTGCTGCCGACCGGGCCCGCCCCGCTTTGTTTGCCAACGATGCCGCATCCCCATTCGCAAGGCCATCAGGTCGTCGGCAATCTCGGTGCTCGGGGAGGTGACCCAACCCTGCAAACCCGAACGGAACGCGTACGAACGCGCATCGAACTTGGGGTCGGTGATTTGCGGAGGGAGCAAGCCGGTAAAGGTGCGGCGGCGGAATTCGATGATCGAAATGTCGTCGAGCGGATCGTAGAGCGGCAAGAGATCGAGGTTTTGACTCGCGTCGGCGTACGAGGCTTCGACGTCGAACACCACCTTGTGAGACAGGCCGTTCAAGTTGAAGAGCGGATCCTGCACGTTGGGATAGACCGCCCAGAAGGGAACGCTTGCCCGCACGCCGGTTTGAATATAGGCCCGTTGCAGTTCTTCGCCGTTGAGGGCCTCGCCCCATTGAGCCAGCTCACCCATCACGTAGGGGACAATCTTGAAACCCCCCACGCTGATCGGCAAATCGAGTTCCTGACGCGTGACGAGCCGTTCCCCTTCGAGATTGCTACCGGGAGGCCCTTCCCAAGGTAGGCCGTCGGCGACCTGCGCGGCGAGAGTCGGATTGGTCGGCGAGTCGGCGTAATTAATCTTTGCATAAGCGGCTTGCGAATGTTCGTACCACGTGAGCGTATCTCCCAACCGCGACGCGCCGAGCAAATAGTGATCCACCCGGGGGAGCCACTCGGTCTCGGTGAAGAAATCGTTCACCTGGACGTTCGACTCAATCGAAAACGTGCGGTTGTCGACCAGGCGTTTGGCCCGCAAGCCGGTGCGGGCATCGCGGCGTTCGTCCCATTCGCGTTCGTAGTATTGTTCGAGGAAGGTACGGTCGCTGAGCCAGCCGAGCTCGCCCGTAACGTCCCAACCGCTTTCCAGCCGTTGGCGATGCTCGCCAAACAGGCGGAAGCGATAATCTTCCTCGGGGACAATCGTTCGCCGGCCGAAGCCGAGATTGTCGAGGCCATCGTCCGAGATGCCCCAGAAATCGACGATGCCCCGCGCGGGACCTTCGAAGCCAAAAATATAATCTCGCTCGTATTCAAAATCGGTGCCATGCCCGATGCCGCGGTCGCTGAGGTAATCGAGGCTCAAGCCCCAATCAGTCCCCGCGGGGGCGTTGCGAATGCCGAGCAGTTGGTAGGCATCGAGATCGACCATGGCCTGGAAGCCGAAGATGTTGTCGTTGCCGAAGCGAATGTTGTCGACAAAAAAGCTCGGCTTGCGCAGATCGGTGGCGATCGTCGGCCAATAGAAAACCGGGATGCCCGAGAGATAGACAAAATTGCCCTGGCTCTGGGCCAACTGTTGGTGGTCGGTGACCACGGCCCCGGTGCGTGGATCAAAGGCTTGCGTCTGCAAATCCTGGAAGGTAATCTCGTCGGCGCCGAAATGGTAACTCGGTTCTTCGAGCCGGCTGGTGGTGACGAGCGCATCGGTGGCGGAAAAGTTCGCCGAGTCGAGCTGCCGAATCGCGGCCGCGCGCAAGCGGACCAACCCCTGGTACTCGAAGTCTTCGGTCTTGGGAAGCGGCGTGAGCAACTCGGCATTGAGAATCACGCCCACTTGGCGGCGGACGTCGTAGAACATGCGTTCGGCATAGACCACGCGCTCCCCTTGGCGGAATTCGATGTTGCCTTCCATGTAGATTTCGAGCGGCGTGTCCTGGCTCTGGAACGATTGACCCCCCATGCCGGTATCGCCACCCGCGGTCCAAATCACGGCGCGATCGGTGGTGATGTCAACTGTCCCCACGGGGCCAAAGGCGCTCGGCACGCCGGTGGTGGGGAGCCCTTCGACAAGTACGCGAATGCCACCAGAGACGATAAATGCTCGCTCGCCGTTAGGCAGTGTTTTGGATTGGGCTTCGTAGGGATGGTCACTGCGGGGGAAGTACTCGATTCGTCGCATGCCCATGGGACTCGCTTGCACGCCAACCGCCGGCGGTAGAAATTCGTTGTACTGGGCGAGCATCAATTGCTGCTGACGCGCAGGATCGAAGTGTGTGAGCCCGCGCTGGTAAATCTGGGGCGGCGTGGGGGTCTTGATCACGGGCACGGGCAATTTCATCCGCAGCTCGCCCGTGGTTTCCAAACGCTCGAACCAAGTCGATTTCGATAGCCGCTTCGCTTTTTTGCCCGCGCCTTCCGCGGCACCATCGACGACGACTTGCTCGCTGTTGGTGCCTTCCATGTAAACGACGACACGATTCGGATCTTGGGCCGAGTGATTTTCGATCCACAACACCGCCTCGGGGGCTCGGGCGTAGGTGAGACCCTGATTGATGTAGCAATTGCCCTTCAGATGCCAGACTTCGTAGTTGCCTTGTTGCCAACGACAGCACCAGTCCGCGGCGATGGTGATGGGTTCGGTGACCGTGCTGGTCGCTTGCGCCGGTTCCGCAGCCAACGATACGAACGAACCGCCGAGAGAGAAAGCAATCGCAATCGAGCACAGCAGAATGCGCAAGAAATTTGCGCAGCACGCACCCGTCCGGCGAGTGCGGAGAATTGGCGAGCAACGCATGGTGGTGCGCGCGATGTTCAGTGGAGTCTCTTTCAAATCTCTGGCACGAGACAAGCGGCGTGTGCCAACAACAAGCAGACAATCGAGTTAGGAAAAATTTCGCCCCTCAATTTGGGCGGCGAAGTATAGGGGCCTGAGAAAATAGGGGCAAGGCACTTTGACGGTTCGATAGCACGCTGTAAGTCGTTTCTAGGGATGGAGTTGCAACTCGAAAAAACGTTCCGGATTTGCCCGGTGAAGTCCTTTGCACTTTCCATGGAAATTTCACGGTGCCCTGTAACACCCCGCTCCAGGCACCGCTGAAGACCGGGAGCATACATCACCCGCAATCACGTGAGTTGTCGGCACGGCCATGAACCTTGATACTACGCATCCCTCCCGAAGAGTTTTCTACGCCCCAACAGCGCCGATTATGCCCACTGCCTTCACCCACCGCATTTTTGTCTGGCTGATCCAAAAGCGATGGTGGTTACTGGCGCTCGCATTGGTATTGGGAGGAATAGGGGCCTATGTCGGACGCGAACTTGAAATGGATCGCTCGCTCGAGCGGATGTTTGCACCGGGCGATCCGTTGCTCGCCCCCTATCAAGAATTGCAGCGGGCTTTTGGGCAGCATCAACTGGTGCTCGCCATCTACCGCGATCCCCAACTCACGACCGCCGAGGGACTCGCGCGTATCAACGCATTGGCCAACGCCGCCAAACAAGTCCCCGGCGTGGTGGCCGTCGTCTCCATTCACGACGTGCCGGGATTGTTGGAAAGCGACGGCAGCGCCATCAGAAGCGGCAATCGCTCGGACAGACTCAAGAACGTCTTTACCGGCTACACCCATAACGAAACGTTCGATGCCGCGGGCATCACTTGTCTCTTGGAAAAATCGAGCGAGGCATCGATACCCACGCGAGAGACGCTCGCCCAGTTGCGCGATCTTGTGAGGCCCCTTCCCGGCGGAGTGTTGGTCGGCGAACCCGTGTTGATCGGCGAAGCGTTTGATTTGCTCGAAGCCGACGGCCGACGGCTGAATACATGGTGCCTGGGTTTGTTGCTGGTGACATTCCTCGCTTGCTTTCGCCAACTCCGTTGGTTGGTGTTGCCGCTGGTGTTGGTGCAGGTGACGCTTGCGATGACGCGCGGATTGCTGGTGGCTCTCGATTTAGATCTAAGCATGGTTAGCTCGATGCTCGCGGCGATTGTCACCGTGGTCAGCATCGCGGCCGTCGTGCACGTCATCGTGCGTTACCGCGACCAACGAATGACGGGCCATCCTCCCGAGGAAGCCCTGCAGCGTACGGCCGTGGTGGTCGCCGCCCCCGTGTTTTTCGCCTGTTTGACGGATGCCCTCGGCTTCGCGGCGTTGATGACTTCGAGCGTCAAGCCGGTGGTTGACTTCGGCATGATGATGGCGATCGGGAGTTTATTGGTCATCGTCGCCATCGCGCTGGTCTCGCCGGCGATTATCTTGTTCGGCAAACATAAGACGCATACAACGACGGAATCCGAAGGTACCAAACTGCAAGACTTCTTGCACCGGCTCTATGACTGGAGTTGCCGGCATGCGCGGTTGTTGGGTTTAACGGCGACACTGGTTACGATCGCTGCCTTCATGGGGAGCGCACGGCTCGAACAGGAGACCGACTTCACGCGAAACTTTCGGCAAGATAGCGAAATCATCCAGGGTTATCAGTTCGTCGACCAAGAGTTCGGTGGAGCGGGCGTGTGGGACATCCTGCTACCTGCACCGGCAAAAATTGACAAGGAATTCGTGCTCGAGGTCGTTGAGTTTGAAAATAAGCTCCGCGAGCGAGCGCCTGGCTTGACGAATGTCACCTCGCTGGCCGACATGCTCGACGCGGGCAGCGGCGGCATTGAGAAAGTCACCTTCGGCGCCGACATGGCCGTCCGCGCGGGGCTGTCGCTGGTGCGAGGTCGGCTGCCGGAATTTGTGGCGGCGATCCACAACCCCGCAACCCCCGCGGACCAGCGTTACATGCGAATCATGCTCCGCGCGCCCGAACGACTCGAAGCCGCCGAGAAGGCGGCGTTAATTTCGCAGGTTCGCGAAACCACGGCCGAAAATTATCCCCAGGCCCAAGTGACCGGCTACTACGTGCTGTTCACGCACCTGATCGAGAGCTTACTCCGCGACCAATGGACGACGTTTGGCGTGTCGGCCGTGGGAATCTTGCTCGTCATGACCTTGGCGTTCCGCAGTTTTCCCTTGGCACTTGCCACGTTGATCCCCAATATCCTCCCCGTGTTGTGGTTGTTTGGTGCGATGGGGTGGCTGGGCCTCACAATCCATCTGGGGGGCGCGATGCTTGCCGCGGTCTCGGTGGGTCTTTCCGTGGACGGCTCGATTCACTACGTGATGTCGTACCAACGCTTGCGCCGCGGGGGCGAACCGCTCGATGCCGCCCTGCAAGCGGTGCAAGGAAGCGTGGGCCGCGCGGCGGTACTCGCCACGTTGGCGCTGATGGTGGGTTTCTCGACGCTCTGCGTGAGCGAATTCATTCCCACGGTCTATTTCGGCACGCTCGTGAGCCTCACCATGATCGGCGGGCTGGTGGGGAATCTGGTCGCGTTGCCGCTGCTGATAAGGGCGGTGGAGCGGTAAAGGGGTATACTCTCAGGCACCAGCGGTCGTCTGGGCCCGTGCTGGCCGAGGAGGGAGATCGACGACTTGGCGATCGCTCGCTTGCTGCCGCCGTCGGGCATCCTCAACCAGTGCCTGAATGTCGTAATTGTGTTTCTTGGCGTACTCGCCGCGAATACGCCTAATCTCGTCGATAATCGAATCATTGGTCATGGCCAAATCTCCATCAGCTCCTGCGGGGTGCAAATAGTGGGCGGCTCATACCCAGCATTTCTACAAACAGCTTCGATTCGGGGACGCAGCGAAGCATTAGCAATATGTTTACAGTTCCACGTCAACAAGTATTCTATTCCATGAACTGCCGCAATGCTTATGTGGAGTGCGTCCACTTCAGCTTTTTCAGGCAATGGCACGCCCTGCATAAGTTCAGTAGCCAACTGGGCGACTGCATCGGACACTGCCAATTCCGGTATATCCCGAATGATCGCCAAACGGTCCCGTATGGCTTCCTCATTACCCGATGAACATTCGGTCACAACATACGGAGAAATAAACTGGTCAAACTTGATTCTGTGTTGATCCCACCATTCTATGGTCAATTCCTGATTTGCAGCCGTCACAAGTAGATTGCTTCGCCGCGAAGTCAGGTACCCAATAATTGACGTTTCCAGATAGACTGTAGGCTGCACAAGAAGACCTTTTAATTGCAGTGATTGCTACTTGTCTGGACTCGGCGTGCCTATTGGACGAACCGCTTCGATGACTGGCAGTGTCACCGGTGTCGCTTGTCCATCTATCAACCACACTTCGATACCCGACAACAGATTGCCCTTAGCATACACAAAGACTCCGAAGAGGTGTCCGTCTGAAGACGCCCATTTGTAGTCAGAAAGTATACTCATGGCAGTTTCTGACGGTATTTTCCCTCCTATCGAAAAGCCAACACTCGCGCAGCCACAATTGCATCGCGAAACAACTCTAGCTGCATTTAGCTGAGGAACGAAAGCCGCGGCTTTGTCACAACCATGCTCGAGTAACCATTGAACGAGCCTTCGCTCTGTTTGAGTCAGCTCACGATCTTCCAAAACTTCAGAAAACTCGGGCATTTGTTTACCCCCCCGCGTCCGGGTTGAGCGTGTACATCAACACGTTCAGCCCAATCCGCGCCGCGTCTTCGCGGGTGTAGCCGCGGCATTCCATCGCTTCGTGTTGTTCGAGCGCGCAGCTAATGTCGTAGGGCGAAAATATCACCGCCCAGCGACCCTCGATTTGAATGCCCAGCAGTTCCGGTTCGACTTCGCGGGTGCGCGTCTCCAAGGGTTCGTTCGCCTCGCGCGAGACTGGGTCGCGGCGCTTCACGCGGCGAATGTCAAAGCCCCCGGCTGCGCGGCCGAACAAAGGATCGGCCACGGGGATCCGCGCAAGTTTCGCATCGGGCAGCACGGCCTGAATTTCCCGTTCGAAGGCCGCGGCAAAATCCTTGCTCGCGCAAATGCTGTCTGCGAACAGCGTGCCGCCGTTGGTGAGATATTCTCGCAAGGATTGTTGCTCGTTAGGTGTAAAACGGAAGTCGTGTCGGCCGTGCATGAACGCCATCAAATATTTTGGCAAATTCGGATTGTCGGCCGTAATCGGATATTCGCTCGTGCTGATCTGCAACTTGAGATCGCCCTGGGCGGCGGCCCGCAAGAGATTCACCAACGCCCCCGGCGCGTCGTTGCAACCCCCGCCATGTTGCAGCTTGGCAATTTGAATCGTGCCGCGGCCGCCGGCGGCCAACAGTTCCGCGGGGTCAATCGTGTCGACAAAGGCGGTCTCTTTGCCCTTGGGTTCGCGATTCGTGGCGTAGGCCAACACGTTGGCACCAATCGAGTTGGCATCGGTCAAGCGGTTCTCCACCGACTCGGGAAACGCCGGGCGATTGCCGCGACCATACAATTCCCAGTAGCAGGAAAGATCAATCTCCGAAAACACCACGCACGTGCGGCAACCATACTCCACGGTCCACAACCGGCCGATGTACGGCGACTCGGGTCGAACTAATTCCTCCACGCGCCAGATTGGATGCTCGGGCCCCGCGCGACGCAGCCGGTACTCCTGCTCTGGAAAGACCTTGTCGAGATATTTACGGAAACCGTCTTCAAATTGGCTTCCATCGAGGCAGCAGGCCTCGGCAAATACGAACCCGCCGCGATCGATGTAGTCTCGCATCTTTTTCTCGGTGCCCGCGAGTTCGGGTGACTTGCTTCCCGAGATAAACAGCACGGGGGCTTGCAGCAGATCGTCCACGGTGGCCGACTGCGGATCCATCACCTGCCATGTGAGATCGATCTCCCACAACTTCTCGACGCGGGCCGTGAGATTGGCCATGTCGTTTTCATGATTGTTCCAATCTTCGCCGGGTCCATGTTCCAGCTTGGCCATGAGCACGGGCCGACGCCCCTTCGAGAGAAACAACAGGGCCATCGACGTGGCAATGTGGGGGCTGTCTTCGGCGGTGTTCTGTCCCTGCCAATGATGGCTAAAGGGGTCTTGTTGGCGAATCAAGAATTCGGCCCCTTCGCGATACCAATCGTGATCGCCGATGAAGCGCCGCGCGGTGAGTCGCCCCACGCGTTCCAGGCCGTAGAGATAATAGTAGTGCCAAACTTGCCCCATGCCGCGACGGCCCGGATTGCGCCTTACCGAGAAATTCCTTCCCAGCCAAGTAAGGGCACGCTCGAGCGAATCATCTTCTTGGTGCGGTTGGCAACACTGTGCGAAGCCGTTTTCAATGCGCGCATCCGCATTTCGAACTCTCTCGGCACAAATCACCATTGCGGCGATTCCCGCGCAGGTCATACTCCCGAGGCCTTCGTTCCAGTCGGCCTTGTAACCCCAGGCTCCGTCGGGATTCTGGCAACTCCTCCAATAGTCGGACGCCTTCTGCCAGGTATCGGGGCGGACTTGCGCTCCGGCGCGCTCCGCCTCATGGAGAGCAAGCACGGCAAACTGAGCGTTGCTGTTGTCGCCATCCCCCGAGGGGTACGACCACGAGCCGCTGGCCAATTGGATCGACTCGAGCCAACTGACGTTGCGTTGGATCAAAACTTGATCGCGACGCGGCTCGGCCTCGCAAAACACCATCGTCTGCAACGACACGCTGTAGGTCTTGGTCGGTTCGATGGTCCGCAAGTAACTGAGCGCTTTTTGAATCTGGGGGTGACTCGGTTCCACACCCGAATTCAACAGGGCCAGCGTGCAGAGGGCCGTCACGCCACCGGGATAGGGGCCCAGATCGTTCCACACCCCCCGGTTCTGGTCTTGCTCTTCAAGAAGATATTTTACGCCGCCATCGATGGCTTCGCGGACTTGCTCGGCCGTGATCGGCTCGACGGCTGCCTCCAGCAATTGTGCTTTCGCCGCGAACGGCGACTGCAAAATCGCCGTGAGAATGAAAAGCCGTGCGACTTGTCGATGGTGCCTCATGCATTCACCGGAAGAAATGAGTTTAGGGGAGCACACCTCCATCTTAAGCTGCGATAACTGGGAAAACAATGCACGCGCGGCCGTTGCATTGTCCGTGTGCGAGATGGCCACTAAAATTGGTCTGAACGCTCGATTACTCAATATCATCCTGAGGGGAGTTTTACGACCCGAAGGATCTGGGTTCTATCCTTGCACATATTCCTGTGCGTGTGACAGCAGAACCAAGATTCTTCCAGTCGCGGAACTCCTGTCAGAATGAGATTCTCTCGGCTCAGCATCCGCTTCTCCCTTAGGAAGGACTCTCAGTGACACGCAATCTCGGCGACATTCTTAAGGACTTTCGTCAGCATCGGCTGGTTATGCAGCAAGAGCTGCAAAAGGTGATCATTGGCCAGGACGAAGTGATCGAGCAAATTTTTGCCGCCATCTTCACCCGCGGTCACTGCCTGCTGGAAGGGGTACCGGGGCTGGCCAAGACCTTGATGGTCAGCACGCTCGCGCAAATCTTGGACCTCGGCTTCAAGCGAATTCAGTTCACCCCCGACTTGATGCCCTCGGACATTACCGGCACGAACGTGCTGGACGAGGATGAACATGGTCGGCGGAGTTTCCGATTTGTGGAAGGCCCCGTGGTTACGAATATTTTGCTCGCGGACGAAATCAACCGCACGCCCCCCAAGACGCAAGCCGCGCTCCTCCAGGCGATGCAGGAACGCGAAGTCACGATCGGCCAAACAACCTACTCGCTGCCCGATCCGTTTTTCACAATCGCCACGCAGAACCCCATCGAGCAGGAAGGGACCTACCCCTTGCCCGAGGCACAGCTCGACCGGTTCATGTTCAACATCAAGGTGGACTATCCCTCGATGGAAGAGGAACAACGGATTTTGGCTTCCACCACGCGGCACGAGAAACCGGAAGTGAGCAAGGTGCTCAGCTCGCGGGCGATTTTGAATTTGCAAAAACTGGTGGCCTCGGTCGCCGTGAGCGAGTTGATCATTAAATATGTCGCCGCGCTCGTGCGAGCCACACG
>JBGTEU010000151.1:0-1558 GCA_041747595.1 Bythopirellula sp. | reverse complement strand
ATGGCGGCTGGAAGCCACCACTACGCGCGGGTAGCCGTGGGGGGCCTCGAAAGATATGTTAGAGAGTTCCACAATCTAGCCCCGCTCCCCCGCCAAATTTCGCATGAGTTCGTCCACCAACAAACGCCGCGTTGTCATCACCGGACTCGGGGTCGTGAGCCCGTTCGGGAACTCGGTCGCCGACTTGTGGGACGCCCTCTCCGCGGGTCGCAGTGGCGTGGAACCCTTGACGATCATCCCGCCCGTGGCCGATCTGGTGACCTTCGGTGGTCAATGCCGCAACTTCACCGGGGAGATCGAAGACTTCGGCGAGTTGGAAAAGGAAGTGAAAAAGTCGATTCGCAAAGCTCTCAAGGTGATGTGCCGCGAAACGATGATGGCGGTGGCTTCGGCACAGCAAGCGATGGCCGATGCGAAGCTGTCGGCATCGGCGGTTTCTCCAGACCGGTGCGGCATCGTCTACGGCAGCGACTACATGCTGAGCCCGCCCGATGATTTTGCCTCGGCGATGATCAAATGCGGGGCGAGCGAAAGGAAGTTTTCCTATGCCGAGTGGGGTCAAACCGGCATAAGCGACATGAGCCCGCTGTGGATGCTCAAGTTTCTCCCGAATATGCCGGCGAGCCACATCGCGATTCTCAACGACCTGCGCGGGCCGAACAATTCGCTCACGCTCCGCGAGATTTCGAGCATCATGGCCGTCCGCGAGGCGATGCAAACCATCGAACGGGGGCACGCCGACTTGATGATTGCGGGATCCACCGGGACGCGGGTTCATTCCTTCAAGACCGTGCATGCCGTGCAGACCGAGCAACTCGCCAATCCCGGCAGCACACCAGCCGAGGCCTCGCGGCCGTTCGATGCCAATCGAACGGGGATGGTCGTCGGCGAAGGGGCGGGGGCGATCGTGCTCGAAGAATTCGAATCGGCACAGAAACGGGGGGCGACGATCTACGGCGAGTTGGTCGGCTCGGGGAGCAGCATCGTCACAAATTCGCGACTGGAAGGCAATCAAAAACAATCACTCGCCAACGCGGCGCGAACGGCACTGGCCGAGGCGGGAATTGCCCCCGCCGAGTGCGGCCACGTAAACGCTCACGGCTTGGCGACGAAGCAAGCAGATGCCGACGAAGCCGCCGCGCTGGCCGAAGTGTTTGGCGATGCCGCGCAATCGGTCCCCGTGGCCGCGGCGAAAAGTTATTTCGGCAACCTGGGCGCGGGCAGCGGCATCGTGGAACTCGTCGCCAGCACGCTGGCCCTCTACAACGACAAGCTGTTCCGCACGCTGAATTTTGAAACTCCCGATCCCGCATGCCCGCTCAACGTCTCGACCGGCGACCAATCGCCAGGCGCGAGTTTCTTGAAACTGAGCGTCACCCCGCAGGCCCAAGCCGCGGCAGTGGTGGTGCGGAAGATTTAGCCACTCTTAAGAGCCGGAGAGCAACGCTCCGTGCATGCCGGGAATCCCGGATCGCGTTGCGATCCGGCTGAGGCCACTTGTCGGCCGGTTGACACTCAAAACCAGTCGAGGATCATTACGGGATGACGAATTGCACTA
>JBGTEU010000150.1:0-5045 GCA_041747595.1 Bythopirellula sp. | reverse complement strand
CTGTTGGCCGAGCACGAACCGCCGTGCATCTCCTTGTATCAGCCGACGCACCGCCACCATCCGGACAATCAACAGGATCCCATCCGCTACAGGAACCTGCTTCAAGAGTTGGAAGAATCGCTGCGCCAAAAGTACCCCACGAGGGAAGTGCGCACTCTCCTGGAGAAGTTTCAGCCCCTGGCGCGTGATGAGGGATTTTGGAACCACCGTACGGACGGGCTGGCCATTCTCAGTTCGCCCATCAAGTTCCAGATCTTCGAGTTGCAACGCAAGGTTCCCCAACTGCTCATCGTGGCCCACAGCTTTCACACCAAGCCGCTGCTCCGCGATCTTCAGTCGGGCGATCGCTACCAGGTTCTCGCTCTGAACCGCCACGAGGCGAAGCTCTATGAGGGCAATCGGGACGCACTGGATGAAGTCGAACTGGCCGAGGGCGTCCCCGGAACAATCGAGGAAGCCTTGGGCGATGAACTCACAGAGCCGCACATAACCGTCGCCTCCTACGGCGGTGCTGGGGGACGCGGTGGGGCGCATGGCTCACCGTCGATGCATCATGGTCACGGACAAAAGAAGGATGAGGTGGAGATCGACAACGACCGCTTCTTTCGGGTCATCGACGGGGCAATTTTGGAACACCACTCGCGCCCGTCGGGTTTACCACTGATGCTTGCGGCCTTGCCGGAGCACCATGCGTTGTTTCGTAAGGTTAGCAAAAACCCGTTTTTAATGAGCGATGGAATCAAGGTGGGCCCGGAAGCGCTGAGCTTGGACCAACTGCGGGAACAAGCATGGCAGAAGGCGGAGCCGCTTTACTTGGAAAGGTTGGCCAAGCTGGTCGAGACCTATCAGATCGCCCTTTCGCGGAAATCGGGATCAGAAGACTTGGCAGAAGTGGCCCAAGCCTCCTTGGCCGGGCGAGTTAGCACCTTACTTGTGGAGGGCGACCGTCAGATCTCAGGCAGAATCGACTCAACGACGGGACGAATCGAGCAAGGCGACCTCTCTCATCCCGAAGTCGATGATGTTCTTGATGACTTGGCGGAAATCGTCCTGCGAATGGACGGCGAGGTCGTTGTCGTGCCCTTGGAACGCATGCCGTCGAATACCGGCGTGGCCGCGACCTACCGTTTTTGAGGGAGCAAAGCCTCGAAGCCCCCAGGGAGGGCTCGATCCTACGGCACAGCCGCTAATTCGTCTCCAGCGGACTCGATCTTGCAACGGGGCGACCACACAGGTTCAGAGAGACGCCGAATTGACCTAACTCCCGATTACTGCTAGCCTTTTGGATTAGTTTTGGGTGAGGCAGATCACGAAATGTCGGGGCCGGTCTTTGGCCGCCTTGCTGGCTCTCCCCTTGGTTCAGTTCTCTCTAACGAAATCCCATCTGCTTTGGCTACCGATAGCGCCCCCATTCGAGAGTCGCTCGACTCTCCCAACGAACTTACTTTCGATCAACTCGGCCTCTCGGACGTGATGTTGGCATCGCTTGCCGACGCCGCATACCACATGCCGTCACCCGTGCAGGCGGGCATCATCCCCCGCGCCCTGGCCGGTAAAGACGTCCTCGGCCAAGCCCGCACCGGCACGGGCAAGACCGCCGCGTTCGCGATTCCGATTTTGGAAAAGCTCGAAGCCGGCGCCGGAAATCTGCCTCGTGCCTTGGTGCTCGTCCCCACGCGCGAGCTTGCCGTCCAGGTGAAAGACGAAATCTCCAAACTTGCCAAGGGGCGCAAGTCCCGCTGCATTGCCGTCTACGGCGGCAAACCGATTCGTCAGCAAATTGAAAAACTCAACAAGGGCGCGGATATTGTCGTCGGTACCCCGGGACGTGTGATCGATTTGCTCTCGCGCAACGCCCTGCAACTCACAAACTTGGAAATCGTCGTTCTCGACGAAGCCGACCGGATGCTCGACATCGGTTTCCGCCCCGACATCGAAAAAATTCTCAGGCGCTGCCCCAAAGAGCGGCAAACGCTGCTGTTGAGCGCGACCGTCGCCCCCGGCGTCGAGCGACTTGCCACTCGCTACATGGTCGATCCCGAAGTGATGGACTTTTCGCCCACGAACAAATCGGTCGACACCATCGAGCAACATTATTTTTCGGTCGATGAAGAGCGCAAGTATGATTTGCTCGTCCGGCTGTTGGCCCGCGAACAGCCCGAGCAAGCGATCGTCTTCTGCCGCACGAAGCGTGGAACCGACCGTTTGCACCTCAAGTTGTCCAGGAAGCTCCCCTCGATTGACGTGATCCACGGCGATCTGCAGCAGACGGCCCGCGACCGCGTGATGCGCAAGTTTCGCGACGGCGACGTACAGATTCTCATCGCGACCGACGTGGTGGGTCGGGGGATCGACGTTACCAACATTTCGCACATCATCAATTACGACATGCCCCAGTCGTCGGATGACTATGTCCATCGCGTCGGTCGCACGGGACGGAGGGGCCGCGAGGGCGTGGCTTACACATTCGTGACGCCCGAGCAGGGGATCGAGCTCACGCGGATCGAAATGCTGATCAACACGCTGCTAAAACGCGATGAAATCGAGGGTTTTCAGACCGTCGCCTCGGCCGCCCCCCCTCGGGAAGCGCCGGCGGACGATCAACCGGCGGAACCCAAAAAACCCGCACCTCCCGGCCAACGCCCCCGCCGCCGCCATCGCCGGGGACTTTAGAGGGTATAGTTGGATTGAAGCTTGCTGCGGGGCTATTAACAATTCGACCGCCAAATTCTCAGGAATCTTTCCGATGCTGCCTGCGATGGAATCGCTTCGCACCCCTCGCTACAATGAGCCACGTCCCTGGTAGCATGGTCCCCTGGACCGTGTAAGCTTGGTTCCTCACACGGGCCAGGGACCCATGCTACGTTTTCGAGACCAATATGAAACTGGTTTTGCTGGGCACCAGCGGCTATCACCCCAACAATCGCAGGCACACCGCCTGCCTGATGCTTCCCGAATTGGGGGTCGTTTTTGACGCCGGCTCGGCCATGTTTCGCGTCTCCGATCATCTGCGGACCGACACGCTCGACGTGTTTCTCTCGCACGTGCATCTCGACCACTGTTTCGGCCTGACTTTTATGTTCGATATCATCCCCGCCGGTCCCTTAAAGCGGGTGACCGTGCATGGGGAAGCCGGCAAGTTGCAGGCCGTGCGGGATCATCTGTTTCACGAAGAGCTTTTTCCGGTCCCGCCGCCTTTCGAGATGAAACCACTGACGGGCAACGTCAAGCTTTCCGACGGCGCGACGCTAAAATACTTCCCCTTAAAACATCCCGGCGGGTCGATTGGTTTTCGCATCGACTGGCCCGACCGTTCGCTGGCTTACGTGACCGACACGGTCGCGGCCAATGACGTCGCCTACATCGAACACATCCGCGGCGTCGACCTGTTGGTCCACGAGTGTTTTTTCTGCGACGACCAACCCGACCAAGCCGAACTCACCGGCCACAGTTGCCTGATGCCCGTGGTCGAACTCGCCGCAGCGGCAGAGGTAAAGAAGTTGGTACTCGTCCACATCAACCCCGTTTACAACGATGACGATTGCTACGACCTGGACGCGGCCCGCAAAATCTTCCCCGCGACAATTCTTGGTACGGATGGAATGGAGATCGAGTTCTAAGCCAATCGCGGCTTAGCGGCAATACATCAAGCCGCGATTCAACGGAATTGCCGGTCTTCAATATTAGCCACGGATGCACACGGATTAAACACGGACAATTATCTGTGTTCAATCCGTGTGCATCCGTGGCTAATCCTCACCCCAGTCGCTTAACTCGCTTTTTTAGCTCATTCCGATAGCTAAAATGCTCGACCTCCAACCGATGCCGGGGTGATTCGAGAAAGTTTCCGCGCCGCCAGCTGCATTCGTTGCTCTCTTTGAGACGCTTGAAGCGGGTCGCGGTCGTCGATTGTTTTTTCAGCCCCACCAGATACTTTGCCACCAGTTGCGCTTGGTCATCGACGATCCCCCACTGACCGCTGTCGGGTTGGATCAGTCCCACGCAGAACAGATCGTCGCGCTCGGGGTGAAATATGTTGAGATACAAATCGGGCCGACCCTCACGCCAATTGAGATGGGCGGTATCCATAAAGGGAAAACTCACCTTAAACCCCGTGGCATACAAAATGACGTCGAATTCCTCGCTCGTGCCGTCGACGAAATGCACCGTGCGGCCCGCTAACTCGCGGACGTTCGGCTTGATCGCCAGATTCCCATGCGCGATGTGATCGTGAATCCGCGAGTTGATCACCGGGTGGCTTTCAAACAACTTGTGATCCGGCTTGGGCAAGCCCACCAACTCCGGCGGGCCCAAGACCCAGCGGACCGCCAACTTCGCCGCGAGCCGCCGTGCCCACACTGGCCACCGCCAGCGGAGCAGCGTTTCGCCACATTCGTCGATCGGTTTGCCTTTGAAAAACTTGGGGATAATCGGATAACCCCGCCGCCAACTCTGCACCGCCCGTGCCGCGTGATTCGCCGCTTCCACCGCGAGATCGCACCCCGAGTTGCCGCCCCCCACCACGAGCACCCGCTTGCCGGCAATCACGTCGGGCGTTTTGTACTCGCACGAATGAAAGGTTTGCCCCGTAAACTCACCGGGAAAATTCGGAAACCGCGGGTCCCAATTGTGCCCATTGGCGATCACCACCCCGCGGTAGTGTCGTTCTTTGCCACCAACGAGCCGCACATGCCAGCCCCCTCCCCCCCATGAGCCGACGGCGCTAGCCTCGGGTGACTCGGATTCGTCGCTTTTCAGTACGCCACCCGACGCTAGCGCGTTCGGCTCATTAGCCACAGAAGATCGAATCGGTTCCAGCCACTCCACCGCGGTGTTGAACTCGATATGTTCGAGCAACCCGAAATGTTCCGCGTAGTTGCGCAGATATTGAAACACCAATTGGTGACTGGGAAACTCCGGATAATCTTCCGGCAGGGGAAAATCGGCGTACTCCGTGAGCCGCTTCGACGAAATAAGATGCGTCGACTGATAAATGCTGCTGGCCGGCTTGCCGTAGCACCAGTTGCCGCCGATGGTGTCCTCGC
>JBGTEU010000149.1:0-3782 GCA_041747595.1 Bythopirellula sp. | reverse complement strand
GGCGGAAGCGATCGAACCCCACAACGGCCAATTGGAGATCCGCCTACGTTCTGGCAATCACCTCAGGGCCGACTTCGTGGTCTTAAGCGTGGGCGTGCGGCCCGAAAATAAACTCGCCGCGGAAGCGGGTTTGGAAGTCGGCAAACGCGGCGGCATACGCGTGAACGCCCACATGCAAACAAGCGATGCCGACATCTACGCGGTTGGCGATGCCGTTGAGGTCAACCATTTCATTGACGATTCTCCCACGCAGATTCCGCTCGGCGGCCCCGCCAATCGCCAGGGCCGCATCGCCGCGGACCATATCTTCGGCCGGCCGAGTCGCTATCGCGGCACCCAAGGCACCGCCATTGTCGGTGTGTTCGACATGACCGCCGCGATGACCGGCTTCAGTGAGAAATATCTTCTCGCCACGAGCACGCCGTTCCAAAAGATTTATGTTCATCCGGCTCAACATGCCGGCTACTTTCCTGGTGCCGAGCAGTTGTCAATCAAACTGCTGTTCGCTCCGGAAGATGGCAAAGTTCTGGGTGCTCAAGTCGTCGGTCGTGCGGGCGTCGACAAACGGATCGACGTGCTGGCCGTGGCCATTCAAGCGGGCATGAGTGTCTTTGACCTGGAAGAAATGGAACTGGCCTACGCACCGCAATTCGGATCGGCGAAGGATCCGATCAACATGGCCGGTTTCGTGGCGGCGGGTGTTCTGCGGGGGGATCATCCGATTGTCCATGCCGATCAATTGCACGATAATGCACAACGGTTTCTCGTGGATGTCCGCTCGCCGGAAGAATACAAACGGGGCAGCGTTCCCGGTGCCGTGAATATTCCCATCGAGCAACTCCGCGAGCGACTTGCCGAGGTTCCCCAGGATCGGCCCGTTGTCGGTTACTGTCAGGTGGGACAACGGGGTTATTTAGCGACTCGGGTTCTCGCTCAACGAGGTTTCGATGCGGCAAACTTAAGCGGCGGCTACACGACTTACAAGCAAGTCGAAGCAGCTTGCCCTCCAAAATCCTAGAGATAAAGGGTGATGAAATGGAGAAAGAAACACTCATCAAGAAGCTCAACGAGGACCTCGCCGGTGAACTCTCGGCGATTATTCAATATCTTACCTATGCGGCGAAGGCGACCGGCCCATATCGGCCCCAACTTTCGCAATTTTTCCTCACCGAAGTCAGCGACGAGCAATTGCATGCTCAGTATCTCGCTAATAAAATCGTCGCCCTCGGCGGCGAGCCGGTCACTGTTCCCAAGCCGGTGACGGCCGCGCACACCAATCAGGAGATGCTTGAGGCGGTGCTCAAGGCGGAGAAGAAAGCGACCGCCGACTACACGGAACGTGCAAAAGATGCCGAAGAGTTCGGCGATAAAGGGCTTGCGGTGCAACTCGAAGACATGGTCCGCGACGAGAGCGGCCACGCCGAAGAGACCGAGCGGATCTTGCGCGACTGGCCGCTGTGAGAAATCAATAGCCGCGGTCAGACTTGATCGCAGGTCTGAGATCCTGCGATGCGTCGCATCGCGGCTATTTTCTCTGCGAGAGCTATTTCTAAAAACTCAGCATCTTGCGGTAGGATTCCATGCGCTCGTCGATATCCGCGCGGGTAATCCCCGTGAGCTTTTCCAGTCCGAAGCCCTCGACATTGAAACTCGCCACGAGAATGCCATAGGCCATCGCGGTCTTGAGCGTCTCGGGTTCGAAGTTATCGCGCTCCGAGAGATAGCCCATCATGCCGCCGGCGAAACTGTCGCCGGCTCCGGTGGGGTCGATCACATTGGGCGTGGGAAACGCGGGGAGCACGTAAGTTTCGTAATCGCTAAAAAACATGGCCCCGTGTTCGCCCTTCTTGATAATGACGAATTTGGGCCCCATTTCTTTGACGCGATGACCGGCGGTCACTAGGTTTTCGGTGTTGGCAATCAGTTTCGCTTCGCTGTCGTTGAGAACAAGGCCATCGAGTTGGCTTAGCAGCTTGTCGAGATCTTCCCGTGCGGTGGTGATCCAGAGGTCCATCGTATCGGCCACGGCCAGCCGTCGCCCCGGCACTTGTGAGAGAACTTTCAATTGCACCGCCGGCACGCCATTGGCGAGGAACACATATTTCGCCCGGCAATAACTCTCGGGCAGTACCGGATCGAACTCGCCAAATACGTTGAGTTGCACGTCGAGCGTGTCGCGGTCGTTCATGTTGTCGTGGTAGCGGCCGGTCCAGGTGAATGTCTTGCCGTCTTTGACTTGGTGCAGACCGGAAACGTCGATCCCGCGATCGGTGAGCAATTTGGTATGCTCGGCCGGCCAGTCGGCGCCGACGACTCCCACCAAATGCACGTTCGTGAAGAAACTCGCGGCATAGGAAAAATGCGTCGCCGACCCCCCGAGCAGATTATCCCGACGTTCGGTGGGAGTTTCGACGTTATCAATGGCGACCGATCCAACAACAACAAGTGGCATAGCAGTGATTTTCAGTGGTGACGAGGTCGCCGTGGCGACCGGTGAATACATAAAACGAACCGGCGATTATGCCCGCTTACACGGCGTAATGACAAGGGCTGCTGGCGTCACAATCAAGGTTGAACAGTTTCGCCACCGGCAATGGTCAGCAATCCCTTGAAAACTTCGGCGTCAATATTCTCGGAAATCATTCTCACCGAACCATCGCAGAATCCCACGACGAACGTTCCAGGATGCATCGAACCACTCAACTCCTTCATCGGATTCTGCGGGTCGAGTTCCCAATCTGCGGGTTTGGTCCAAGGGACCGCACTCTCGTCGTTGACCTGGACGACGACAATCGTATTCGACGTGCCATCCGCAAATTGCTCGATCTTAGTGCCCTCCTCGGTCCCCTTAAATGGCATCCCTTGTCCTTTAACGCCAAGATAATGCGTGCGGCCATCTGCCGGGGTTAAACCAGAACTAGGATCGATGTATTGCACGGGCATTGTGCTGATGAGTTTCTTGTTGTGCTCGCTATCCCACGGTTCGTCGAGATGAAATTTGTTGTAAAGGGCTTGCTGCTCCATGTACGGCAGGATGTGTACCCGCCAGCTCAGAAGTGGTT
This sequence comes from Bythopirellula sp., assembly GCA_041747595.1. Classification (GTDB taxonomy): domain Bacteria; phylum Planctomycetota; class Planctomycetia; order Pirellulales; family Lacipirellulaceae; genus Bythopirellula. Next base: position 720 of record JBGTEU010000149.1, on the reverse strand, counting down.
TGCCGTCCTTGTAATTTGCGTGGGCAGGAAACGATTTATTGGCGGATTCGTAGTTGAGCAACGCCAGCATGATTTGCTTCACGTTATTTATCGAAGTAGTCCGCCGCGCCGCTTCCCGTGCGGCTTGCACTGCCGGCAACAAAAGAGCCACGAGAATTCCCGAGACCGCCGTCATCGTCAAGGCACTCGTTTGACCTTGTTCGCCGGAGGTGCGAAAGATCACCAACTTCTCCTCTTCCCGCACGGGCATCAACGCCGTCGACATCTCCTGCATCATGCGCTCTTGGTAGCGTCCCATTGCCTGTTGCACGGGATCGGAGTTCGCTTTGAGATTGGCGACCTCTTTCGCAACCTCCGCTCGCACGAGATCGACGGACTTGATCACCAGTTGCTCGAGCTTCTCGGCGTCGTCGGCATTGTTCGATTCCACGATGAGTTCGCTAATGCCAGCGTGTGTGACATTCAAACGCAATTCAATCGTCTTGATTAAATCGGGGGCCGTGTAGAAATGCGACAACTCAGCGGGGAGCGACGTCTGCATTAGTCCCATGTTTGCCAGTGGTCGCAGCGGTACAAAATCGAGCGCAAAGTATAAGTCGTCACTCGACGCTTTAAGCAGCCGCTCGTGCAGGCTGCTGTCGGAGGGCTTCAAGCTGCCTCCCAGAAATTTTTGCAGTGTCACTTCCGGAGTAGCCAGCAACACATTGTCGCCGGGGAAGT
>JBGTEU010000148.1:0-8443 GCA_041747595.1 Bythopirellula sp. | reverse complement strand
GGGCAGAGAGGCCGCACAATGCAAAGAGTAAAAGCCAGGCGGCGATCGCCGCGCGGAGATTCTTCAAGATAACGACAGCCATGGAGCGCCCTTTCGCGAGACTCGTGTAAAACAGTCGCGAAATAGGTCGCCCATCGACTTAGTCGCAATAATCCGACAATAGTCGGGATTTTGCCCGTGTCAATGAAATGGCCGAAAGACCGTGAAAAGGGCTGTCATTTTGTCGATTGGCTTAGGGCGGAAGGGGGAAAAGGTGAATTCGGGACTGCGGAGTTCGGATTGCGGAATGAAAGAGTTTAGCCGCCCTGCCGAAGCGCCAGCGAAGTGGAGCGTGCGAGTGAATATTGCGCTTAATTAAGGCAGCGGTTGCGGCCCCGCGGCAACAGTCCGACCAGGGCTATTCCAATCAAGAGAATTCCAGTCGGCTCGGGTACCAAAAGTTCGGCTGTGTTGGCCACGAAGGAAAAGTTGACGGGAACATAAGTGTAGGCGGGCGTGGCGAAATCACCGTACCTGTAATAGTCGACGCCGGCCCAAAACCCCGCGTCATAGCCCGGGTCATACCCTACATTCCAACCCTCATCATATCCTTCTTCCGAGCCATCGAGAAAGCCTTCATCGGCCCCCTCTTCGACGCCGACATCATATCCGGTGTCGTAGGCCGCGGCATAAGCCACGGGATAGGCAAGTTCGTATCCTTCGTCGGACCCAATCACGCGACCGTCATCGTGGCCATGTTCATACCCGAGATCGAAGAAATGTGTGGCCCAATCGGTTTCGAACAAATCCAGATCAGTTAAACCAATCATGTTCAAACTGCCATTGGAAGTCGATCCGCCGCCACTTCCACCCCCTCCGCCCCACCAACCCCACAAGGAATTTACATTAATTCCGTGGCTTATGGTTATTGACGATATTCTGGAGTACCAGTCGTACCCCTCGTCGAATCCCGTCAAAGCCCCTTCATACCAACCGTCTGCATGTCCGACGGGATAGGATAAAGTGTATCCAATCTCGAAAGCCGGCTGATAACTTTCGTCCCAACCAACTTGATAGCCGTCATCGTGACCTGCCTTCGCCCCTTGCGTCGTGCCAAGTTCCTGGCCGGAAAGAAACCCCGATTCGTAGCCGATCGTGTAACCCGAAGTGTAACCAGCGTCGTAATCCGCTTGAAACTCGGGAAAGACATACGCATGCAATGGGCTCGCTGATAGCGACACTCCGATCAACAGCGCTGCAATGACAAAGGCGAAGAGATTCGAGCGGCCCATGACTGGCTCCTGGAGTGGTCTGGCGACGTAGGTGGCACTCTAAAATTAGTGCAAAGAACCTGCTAGATCGTAAACCCGACGCCGTGCCGTAGTCAACAGTTTACCGAACGAATTTGATGTTTTTTTGCGGCGCACGGATGGGAGAAAAGGATTGCGGATTGCGGTCGCAAGTTTAGCCGTGACACGAAGCGCCAGCGGAGTGGAGCGGGGCATAACGTCGGGGCTAGTATTTTTGAAACAAGGACCGTGAACAGCCCTGAGCGCCGCGATAGCGAAAACGATGAGCACTCTTTCTGGGAGTCAATCCCCAATTCCTGGCCACCGCAGAAAATCTCTCAGTGGTCAGCTTTCAGCGAGAATGTCCACAGTCAACAGTCCCACGGTCCACCGTCTTTGCGCGGACAGCTTTTCTCCCCACCCCGGCCAAATTTTTCGCTCGCAATTGTGCCAACACATGTGCTATTTCTGGAAGAGAAACCATCTTCAAGACCTTCCCGGAAGCATGCGATGTCCTCACCAATTCGCCGCGACGAGCAGGAGCCGCAAGCTGATTCCCCGCGTCCAATGTCTGCCGTCTTTGACAAGTTGCGTTTGGAGCGTGGTCAAACAATTTGCCACGCGAAGAAACTCGACGTGGCGGGTCTGTATCACGTCAGCATGCAACGCCAATGCGGATATGGGGTTGGCGAGTTCTATCTCGACGATGATGATCAGCGCGAGGCCTTCATCCTCAAAGCGATCGCCCGGCTTTGCCTCCCGGGCGAAGATCCCAACGAGATGCGCCGAGAATTCCGGGAGCTCCTTGGCGAGAAACTTAAAGAATACCGGGATTCGCACGATCATCTCCTGATCGAGCGAATGTCCGAGGCCATCGGGGCGAGAATCGAATGGCTCTGGCCCGGCTACATCGCCGCCGACAAGTTGACGATGCTCGTGGGCGATCCCGGCATCGGCAAAAGCCTCGTCGCGCTCGATCTCGCCGCGCGGGTCACGACCGGTCGCCCCTGGCCGAATGAGCCCGAGGGCGCGTCGCACCGCGATCCGGGTAGCGTCCTATTGCTGGCCGAGATGGACGACTCGGCCGACACGATTCGTCCTCGCTTGACCGCGCTGGGGGCCGACCTAAGCCGCGTTCATTTGCTGCGAACCTTCATGAGTGCCGCCGGCGACACGACCCTCCCCGTGCCGTTCTCCGTCGCGGGCAATCTCGACATGCTTGAAGTCGGCATCAATAAAGTGCCCGACTGCAAGCTCGTGATTATCGATCCCTTGTCGGTGTATGTCGAGGGAACACAGACCCGCCGTGACATAACCAAGCTGTTGGGGAACCTGATCGAGGTGGCCGTCAGTCGGCGAGTGGCGATCCTGGTGGTGAGTCACATGAACAAGGGGGGTCTCTTGCAATACGATTCGCAATTGAACTCCCGATTCTTCGCCGCCGCGCGGACCGTCTGGAAACTTGTCGGCGCACGCGAGAACTGGCAGCGCCGCCTGCTGGTGCCGATGAAGAACAATCTCGACAGTGATTGGCTCGGCATGGGGCTTCGGATCGACTCGATCAGCGAAGACTACACCCCTCGGCTGACGTGGGAGCCGATGCCGCTGGAGATTACGGTCGAGCGATCGACGTTTGACACCAACAAGCCTAAGTCAATCAGCAGTCGATGCACGCGACGTGAATCGGCCTGCGAGTGGCTGCGAGCACAGTTAATCAACGGCGCGCGGATGGCGCAAGAACTATTCAGCGCGGCGCGTGAGGAACAAATTGGCGAGAAACTGTTACGCCGAGCCCTGCGCGAGCTGGGTTGCATGACTCGCAAGGGGCCGACCGGACGCTACGAGTGGGCGCTTCCCTGCGAGTCGTCAAGCAGTGATTTTTGTGCCAAGCCGACAGAAATTCTTCAGATTGGCCACGAAAACCGCGCGGCCAAACAAGGCAAACAAGGCAAACAGGCCAACCTCGATTTCGAACCTGCTCACGACGGCGACGGCAGCCACCTTGAGAATGGCCGCCAATTACCCTAAAATCCGCGATTCCCTGCGATTCCGACCAATGCTACGCATCGGTGCCCGATCGCGGCTATTGGCTTACTGACCTCCGACCCCTCACCCCTGATCTCTCCCATGGAACGTACCTTCATTTTGCTCAAGCCCGATTGTGTTCAACGCCGCCTGATGGGCCAGGTGATTTCTCGCTTTGAAGAAAAGGGTCTCAACATCGTGGCGATGAAAATGCTCCGCGTGACGCCCGAGCTGGCCAAGCAGCACTACGCCGAGCACGTCGAAAAGGGTTGGTACCCGACGCTCGAAGGGTTCATCACGGGTGGGCCGGTGGTCGCGGCAGTGATCGAAGGCTTGGAAGCGATTCGCGTGGTGCGGGAAATGCTCGGGGCCACCAACGGCCTCAACGCCGCCCCCGGCACGATCCGCGGCGATTATAGCAGCAGCCGGCAAATGAATTTGGTTCACGGCAGCGACAGCCACGATTCGGCCAAACGCGAGATTGCCCTGTATTTTGGCGACAAAGAGATCTGCGAATACACGCCGACGATCACGCCCTGGATGCGGGCATCCGATGAATAACTGATGCGTGCGGCGGACGAGTGATTAGAAATGTCATCCCGAGGGGAGTTCCGCGACCCGAGGGATCTGGGTTAAACCCGTGTACGCCGTCCGGTCCGTGCGAAGGCTGAACGCAGATTCCTCAGTCGCCAAGGCTCCTTCGGAATGACAGGTTAGGCTTGCCCCTGCTTCTCCTGCCAGACGCGGGGGCGCACGACGTTTTTCACAAGACCGACTTTTTCCAAAAAGCGGACGGTGAGCCAAGTGACGTCGAACTCCCACCACTTGTGGCCATGCGCGGCAGCGCGTTGGTCGGCGTGGTGATTGTTGTGCCAACCCTCGCCGTTGGCCCAGAGGCCCACCAGCCAGTTGTTGCGGCTGTTGTCGTCGGTTTCGTAATTCCGGTAGCCCCAGACGTGAGTAAAGCTGTTCACACTCCAGGTGATGTGCCAGGTCAGCACCGTGCGTACGAACACGCCCCACACCATCAAGCTCGCACCAAATTGCACGCCCGTAGCGGCACCCCACAGCGGCCAAGCGATGAGAAATCCCGCGGCAAAAAACACAATCATCGACAGGAAATAGATCTTCAACCAGTTCTCGTTCTTTTCCAGCTTCATGTAGAACGGATCGCGGAGGATATCGCGGGTGAAGCGCTGGTAGTCGTAGACGTTGAGGAATTCACGATTGAGAAACATCAACCAGCCGCAATGGCCCCACAGAAAATTCACGAGCGGGCTGTGCGGGTCGGGCCGATCGTCGGAGTGCTTGTGATGAATGCGGTGCATGGCAACCCAACAGGCCGGCGTGTCTTGCATGGTGCATACACCGAGAACGGCGAGCGAATGTTCGAGCCACTTCGGACAGGTGAAGCCTTGGTGGGTCAGCAGTCGGTGATAACAGAGATTGATCCCCAGCGTGCCGAACACGTAGAGACCCAGAATGGCGAGCACGACGCCGGTCCAACTGAAAAAGTAAGGAAAGAACGCCAAGCAGGCGAGCACGTGAATCGCGGGAATGCCGATCGCATAGCGCCAGCGAACTTTGATGGGGTTCGTTGCCGATTCGGGCCATTCGAGCCGATGCGCGCCGGCGTGCTCGATGCCAAACGGAGTGACGAATTCCTCATCAGCCGCGGGAGGGATGTCTTCAACAATACGATCTTCAACGGTATCGGTTGCCATGAATCAACACTCGGACGGGACGGCGGTCGCAATGAATACCCCATTAGTATACCGGCGCGGGCAAGCTTACCAACAGGTGAGTTGCCGACGAAATCTCCCTGTGCGAAGTCGCACAGTGGGCACTCGGGCCTGTATTTTCCGTTCAATCGGGAATGTCGCGGCCGTGAGGATCCTGAGCCGAGGGCTCGAGTTCGGCGGCGATTTTCTCTTGAATTTGTTGGTCAATGTAGTGCTCAACTCGGTGGGCGGGATCGTGGACGTGATCGAGAGGCAAACCCAGATGACTCACCAAGTACGCCTCCCACAGACGATGCGAGCGGACCAACTGCCGAGCCGCGTCGCGACCGGGTTCCGTGAGGACGAAATGCGAATTGCGTTCACCCGCTTGCCCGCTCCGGGTGAGTTGACCGGTGGCAACTTTCGCCAGCCAGGTTCCGCCCACGGCAGTTTGGGCTTCGCGAACCGTGAGCAATTTACTGCTGCCGAGTTCTTCCACGCGGTAGAGCATGGCTAGCAAGTCCTCGCGGAGTACCAATAGCGACATCCGCACATTGTGAATCACTTTGCTGACAATTCCGTACTGGGGCGAGAACAGAACCGCGAGCGTGTACATGCCTCCCGCGACGACGGTCATCATCCCGCTGATGCTGGTGTCCCAGTAGACGCCGGCCCAATATCCCAGGACTGCGGCCATTGCACCAAGAAATGCAGAAAGAACGACCATGATCCCGAGGCGATCGGTGAGCAAATGGGCCGTCGAGGCGGGGACAATCAGCATCGCCACGACGAGAATCGAGCCAACCGCCTCGAACGAGGCGACCGTGGTCACCGACACGAGCGTCATCAAAAGATAGTGCAGAAAGGTGGCCGAGAAACCCATCGTCGTCGCCAAAGCGGCATCGAACGAGCTCAGTTTGAGTTCCTTCCACAAGAGAATCAGGACAACGATGTTCACCACCATCACGATCAGCGAGCTCAACAGCGGACGCGGCAATCCCCACACGCGGGCGGCGAACGGCACGTATTCCAAGGCCCCTTCATACACGCAGCCAATATCGAAATGCAGGCCACCGGCAAACTGTTTGATGAGGATCACGCCAAACGCGAACATTGCCGTGAAGACAATTCCCATGCTGGCATCGCTGGGAACGCGTGCGTATTGATGCAACGTTTGCGTTAGAAAAGTGGTGAGTATTCCGACGATGACCGCGCCGATGAACATGGGCAAAATGCTAGTAGAACCACTCAGTGCAAATGCAATGACCAATCCGGGAAGCACCGCGTGGGACAGCGCATCGCCCATCAAACTCATCTTGCGCAGGATGAGAAACGAGCCCAACAGCGCACACGCTATGTTGACCGTGGCGCCGGTGAGCATGATCCAAGTACCGGTCGAGGGTTCGGCAAAAGCAAGTGGCAGCAAGTTCAGTGAGGCCACGGTCATGGAACGTCCTTTCCCGTGGATTCCGCACCGATCTGATGCGGCGAGTGCGGCACCTCGGCCAATATCGTCGGCAACCGACCTTCCGAGGCCAATTCCTGTTCGAGCTTGGCAACGAGTGACTCGGGAAGCAAATGCTCCACGTCATCCGCGTCGCGGTCGACGTGATCGGGGGCAATGTCGGCGTGCCGCATCAAATACAATTCCCACAGGCGGTGCGCTTTGGTGATCTGCGCCGCGCGCCTCAAACCGAGAGACGTGAGTTGCACGTGATTCTCCGACCATTCAACGAGCTGTTCTTCGCGAGCGCGCTCCAAAAGCCGCTCCAGCGACCACCAATGGCGATATTCACGCAACGTGGACAATTCAATCAATGGAGCGGTAGGGAGTTCCGCTTCGCTCAGTTCGAACAATGCCCGCAGTAAATGCTCCTCATTCACGCGCCGTCGGAGACGATATTCGGAGAGCAAACGCGAGACCACGCCTCGTTGGGGAGCAAACAGCAGAGAGAAAACAAACATGCTCGCCGCGGTGAGCACAATCACGGCGCCGGCGGGATACCCGCGGCCCAACTGGGTTCCCAACAATCCCGCGGCGGCACCCAAGACACCGCTCACGAGGAGCAAAATATGCAGGCGGTTCGTCCAGAATCGCGCCGTTGCGGCGGGCATAATAATCATCGCGGCCATCAAGATCACACCGACAATTGGCAAGCCCACGACGGTCACCACCGCCAGGGCACCCATCATCGCCAGGTCCAAACTCAGCGTCGGCCAACCTTGCGAGCGAGCGAAATCAGTGTCGAAGCAGACCAGCAAAAACTCTTTATAAAAAGCGACCACCATCGCAAACACAACGGCTGCCACAACGGCGAGCACAACCAAATCGTCGTTGAGCATTCCACCGGGTTCGCCGAATAAATAGGAATTGAGGCCGGCCTTGTTGCCGCTGGTCGAGGGCTTCTGAATGATCGAAAGCAACACGACCCCAGCGCCGAAAAAAGTGCTGAGCACGATCCCGATAGCCGCGTCTTCTTTGGTTCGCGTCCAACGAATGAGTATCGTGATCACTCCAATAGCGAGCAGGCCGGTTGCCAAGGCACCGAGCGACAAGTTTAAGAGATTTCGGTTGCCGCTGATGAGAAACGCAAGGCACACGCCGGGCAGGGCTGCGTGGGCCAGCATGTCTCCCACGAGTGCCCTGCCCCGCAAGACGGCAAAGCTCCCCACGACGCCGGCCATGCCACCGAGCAGGGCCGTGCCGATCATCACCTTGTCGCTGAGAGATAAACTGATCATGAAAGAGGTTTTTGTCGCCGGATGGCCTCGGCAGCCTCGTCGAGAATTGTGAGTCGGCCGCCGTAGGTCTTCTGCAAATTTTCAGTCGTGAAGGTTGTTTCAACGGTTCCGCAAGCGATAAGTCGCATATTGAGCAAAATCACATAGTCAAAATAGTCGCTTACCGTTTGCAGATCGTGATGCACCACAAGGACGGTCTTCCCCTCGGAGCGCAATGCATGGAGCAACTCAACGATTGCCGTTTCGGTGGCGGCATCGACGCCGGCGAAAGGTTCGTCGAGAAAATAGAGCTGGGCATCCTCGGCCAGCGCCCGAGCTAGGAACACGCGCTGCTGTTGCCCTCCCGAAAGCTGGCGAATCTGCCGTTTGGCAAAGCCAGCCATCCCAACTTGCTGCAAACAACGGTTGGCGATTTCCCTTTCGGGACGTCGGGGCCGCCGAAACCACCCTAATTTTCCGTAAGTACCCATCAGCACGACGTCGCGGACCGTGACGGGGAAATCCCAATCGACCGATTCTCGTTGAGGTACGTAACCGATCAAATGCCGCTGTTCTTCGTAACTCTTGCCGTAGATTTCGACCTTGCCGCTCGCCAAGGGGACAAGTCCGAGTGCGGCCTTGATAAGGGTCGTTTTGCCCGCGCCGTTGGGTCCTACGATGCCGACGAGCTTGCCTTCGGGAATCGCC
>JBGTEU010000147.1:0-4626 GCA_041747595.1 Bythopirellula sp. | reverse complement strand
GACGCCGGTTTGCGTGCCATAGCCTTCACTGTGGTAACTGAAGCGCAGGGGAGTGCCCAACTCGCGGTTAAAATAACTTCCCGAGGTGGTGTAACTCGCTTGCGCTACGGGCTCGGCGTTGGCGCCCGTGCCGTCGGCATTAATCACCTGGGCCTCGAGTTGCGAAACCGATGCGCAAGCTGCCGCCAGTGCCAGGGATATAATGAGCCACTTACTTGCCAAGAGGCAAGCTGCCCCTCGAAGACCTGGTAAGCTCATGCGATGCTTCTCCTGTCGCGCGTCCCGCAAGCGTCCGCCACCGAGCCAGGCGCAAGGTCCGCGCGAGGCCCAGCGAGAAAAGTGGCGTACCACTTCCTGCGGTCCTTGTGCGCGAACGTGCCTACGCAACGGTCACCCATCGAGACTGAAAAACTGCTTAGATAAGTTGGTAGAAGAGCTGTGTGTGCCTCGGACGATTCGAGGCGGCGGGATCGTAGGAAGAGTCTCCCGCGGCAGCAAGGGCAGTTTTCATGTGAAAAGAAAAAACTCAGCGCAAAAACCGAGCGCATAAAAAAACCCGGGGATTACCCATCCCCGGGCTTGGAGTTTGTTGTTTTTCGCGAACCCTACCTTCGTCGCTTGAACGCTGCCAGCATGGCTGCCGCGCTCGCTAGCAAGAGGGATGAGGGTTCAGGAACCCCGGCGAGAGCTTGGGAATTATCGACCAAACTGCTGACGCTGCTGGAGAGATCGCCCAGGGTGTTGTTGGCCATGGCTGCCTGCATCATCGCATCGGAAGTGTTCACGACAAACGCCCGTTCGATGATCACGAGTTTGTTGTCTTCAAGAATGGGAATGTTGATGGCAGCCAGGTTGTTACTTGATGGGTCTAGATTGGCTTGATTTAAAGCCATAATCAAATTGACCGTTTCCATGTTCTCGATCGTGGCAAAGGGCACGAAGCCCGAATCGTCTAGAAAATCATTAGTGTCGTTGAGATTAATGAAAAAGCTGCTCGTCCCAGAGTTCGGTTGGTTTGGGGCCAACGCCAGAGTCACCGAAGCGCGATTGTTGGTCAAATCGCCGAGATCAAAATCGACTTGGCGGTCGCCGTTTTGATCGACGATCACAGGGTCAAATGTCGCCACTGAGGGAAACGCATTGAAATTCGATGGCAGCGAAAGAAAGGGAGCCTGGAAACCGCCCATTTGCAGCACGAAATTCGTGGCCGCCCGGTTAATGACCGTCACGTCGTAGCGGCCTGCCTCGACATACGCGAGCATGTTATCGACATGGCCCTGGAGGAAGGGATTGCCCGTGGGATTGAGCTTCATGTCGAAAGTGCCGACGTTGGTATCGAAGCGGATCGTTTGGGCGGAGAGACTGCCAGCAAGCAGGCAAACAACAACAGTAGCGCAGAATATTCGTCGAAGCATGGAAAGATACCAGGGGTAGGAAGAGATTCTCTGTTGGTTCCGTTATCTCCACCCTATACAGGGGTGCCGGAACCGTCAAGAAAATGAAGCCTCACCCTAGCGATTGTGCCGAAAGTAGCGGTTCTCATTCCCCCAGCCGGATCGCAACGCGATCCGGGAGCGATCAGTGAACGTCGGCGTCCATTCGGGCCTAGTTGCCGGCCGGCTGAGGAATTTATCGCACCGCGACGATGCGGTTAAAGTGCAACCGCACTTCCCCGGCGACCACGCGGCGAACTCCCTCGACGAGGCAGATCGGTTCGTTTTCTTCTTGCCCACGACGGACAATTTCGTCGACCGATGTCCCTGGTGGGACGCTGAAGGTCGATTGATTGATGATTTGATTGCCCGCATCGAGCTCCGGGACGATGAAATGGCAAGTTGCTCCGTAGCTGAGCATCCGCACGGCGTGTGCATCGTGGTAGGGCCGCATGCCGGGGAAACTGGGGAGCAGGCCATGGTGCAGGTTAATGATCCGCCCGCCCGCGTATTTCCACACGCTCGAAGGGGGGAGAATCCGCATGTAACGTGCCAGCACGATGTAGTCGATCTGATGCTCGTCGCAGATTTCTATGAAACGGTCGTCATCGGCTCGGCCGGCGGAATCGCCAATGGTGAACCACGGCACACCGAATTCGTCGGCTAAGCCGCGGCACGCCTGGCGATTACTGATCATGACGGCCGCTTCGGCGGCAATGTGCCCACTGGCCACGGCGGCCAGCACGGCGCGTGGGGTTTCCTTGCGGTAGGTGGCGCAGATAGCGAGCCGCGGCTTACGGCCCACGATATCCGGCGACCAAGTGCGAATCGAGAGGCCCGTCCGCTGGCTGAGTTCCAAGGCCGACTCCCGCAAAAGAGTTCCTCTCGCCGCATCCATTTCCACGCGGGTCAGCATCGAGAAGACCGACTCCTCATCATGGTCGAACATTTGGATTTCGGAGATGTTCGCCCCCAATTCCGTCACGCAGTGGACAATCGGATCGGCCAATCCACGGTGGTCGGGACCAACGGCTGTGATGATAAACTGCATGGCAAAGGGATAAGGAAATCAAGGACTTGGTAATCTTTCAGCCTAATCTATGCGATTGGTGATGTCAGTGCCCCTGAGAACGGACCATCTGAGAGCCTCCCGTGGCTATCACCGTTGCGACCGTCATAATTGGTCCCCCTTAATTTGCGGTTCACACTTTTAAAACCTAGTCTTTTGTGGCCCGCCCCACAAATTACAGTCTGCCCTCCCCGTGCTAATCCTGCCAGCAGCATCCCCTATGAGCCCTGTTCCAGAACATCCCACCGAGACTCCGCCTCAAACGACAGGGGCGACGAGCCCCAGCAACGATCTTGAATCGTTGCTCGAACGGATTAACCGCTTGGCAAATGGCGAGGAAATACCCGCCATTGCGTCTGAAACTGCGCAAAAAAATATGGTGATTGCTCCACCGCGGCTGGCCAGCGCTAAAGAGGAGCCGGCGGATCATCAGAAACAGCGCAATCAATGGATCCCCCCGGAACCCAAGACCCTCGCCGAAGCCGGTGTCACCGACGGGCAACTCGAACACTTGGCGCTCAAGTGTCTGGGGGCCTGCGGAGATATGTCGGGGCATGAATTGGCCGAGCATCACGCGATGCCGTTCCGACTGATGGAACCGATGTTGCAAGATCTGAAGCAAGCCCAACTCGTAGGCTTCCGGGGCTCGGCCCCAATGAACGACTACGTTTATCAGCTCACCGATTTGGGCCGTGAACGAGCCAAGAGATTGTCCGAGTACTGCTCCTATTTTGGAGCCGCACCCATTCCACTCAAAGCGTACATTCATAGCGTCTCGGAGCAGACGCTCACGAAAGTCCATCCCACGAAGCAAGATTTGGAGCGCGCCTTTAGCGATTTGTTGGTGAATCCCAACATGTTGCGTCGTTTGGGCCCTGCGGTGAATTCCGGCCGCGGCCTGTTTTTGTTTGGTTTTCCCGGCAACGGCAAGACGAGCATCGCCGAGCGAGTGACCAAGGCGTTTGGCGATACCGTGTGGGTGCCGCGGGCGATTGGCGTCGATGGCGAAATCATGCGGGTGTTCGACCCGGCTCTTCATGAAGAAATGCCGCTGGAAATGCCCGCCGGTCCGCTGCACTCTGTTTCCATCGACAAGCGGTGGGTTCGCATTCGCCGGCCGACGATTATCGCGGGCGGCGAGCTCACGATGGATTCGCTCGAAGTCACGCCGAGTTCGGGGAACAACGTGAGCGAAGCGCCGCTTCAACTGAAAAGCAATTGTGGTACGCTTGTAATCGATGACTTCGGCCGGCAACGCATGTCGACTGATGTGCTGCTGAACCGCTGGATCGTTCCGTTGGAAAAGCGCTACGATTTCTTGCGACTCGTGAACGGTAAGAAGATTCAAGTCCCTTTCGACCAGTTGATTATTTTCTCGACCAACTTGGAGCCGAAAGATTTGGTCGACGATGCTTTCTTGCGACGCATCCCTTACAAGATTGAGGTTCCCAATCCGAGCGAAGAAGAATTCCGCAAGCTCTTTGAGATCATGGCCCCGATCGTGGGGCTGGAATACAACGCCGAGTCGGTCGATTACCTGATCGACACGCATTACAAGCCGATCGAGCGCCCTTTCCGCTGCTGCCAGCCGCGTGACTTGCTGCTGCAGATTCGCAATTACTGCAACTATCTCGACACGACCCCCACGATGTGCCGCGAGTATTTCGACTACGCCGTCGAAAACTACTTCGCCATCATGTGAGTTCGAAGACATACTTTGTTCCACAAAAAACGAAGCCGGTCGCCACGGCGACCGGCTTCGAGTGATTCGAATACCGTTATAGTAAACTCAGTAACAAGCTCAGTTCGCGGGAACCGAACTCCAACCCGCGGCGTCGATCTCCGCCTGGCTGCGAGCAACCCCATTGCTGGTGCTCACGTTGTCGGTCTTCACCGGCTGACGATAAACGGCGTTCCAAACGTCCACGCTGGGAGCCCGATTGATCGGCTTGGCCGATTCTTGCTGGGCCGGTTCTTGTCGGGCGGTGCGATCTTCGGGGATGAACAACGCGGGGGGTTCAAAATAAGTACTCGAATTGCTCGGCTGCTCGGCAGCGGGGCCAGGATCCGGGGTTGTAGTTTCTTGGGGCGTCACGTCGGGGTAATTCGAACGCAACGGAGCGG
>JBGTEU010000146.1:0-13257 GCA_041747595.1 Bythopirellula sp. | reverse complement strand
ATCGCAAGCTTTTGCGTCGCGTCCGCACCGTCGACATCCATCGTCGGATCGGCTTCGGCGTAACCGAGCTTCTGCGCTTCGGCTAGCACCTCGGAGTAGGCGGCGCCATCTTCGTGCATCTTGGTGAGAATGAAATTGCTCGTGCCGTTGAGAATTCCGTGCAGCGATTCGATTTGATTCGCGGAGAGGCACTGGCCGATGTTGGCGATGATGGGAATGCCACCCGCCACCGACGCCTCGAACGCAATCGACCGGCCCAACGCCCGCGCGCGGTCAAATAATTCGGGGCCATGCTCCGCCAGCAGAGCTTTGTTGGCGGTCACCACATCTTTGCCGCGCTCAAGGAGCTTGAGCATGATCGTGCGGGCAGGCTCGATCCCACCGACCAAATGGGCGACCACCTCGATCTCGGGGTCGTCGAGAACTTCGTCGAGATCATCGGTCAAAATACCGACGGGGAGATCGCAATCGCGAGCTTTTTTCAGGTCATTGACCACGGCCTTTTCCAGCCAAAGGGTACGCCCGGCATGGCGGGCCGTGCGGTCACCGAATTCCAGGAGCAGCTTCGCCACGCCCGACCCGACGGTCCCCAGCCCGATAATCGCCACCTTGGTTTTGTCCATTTTTGATCTCGAAACCTGCGTCAGCGAGTCTGCTCCCCTTGATTGCCAGCCAGTCGCGACAAACTGGCTATCGTACTTAGCTTAACCGACCACCGTCAACGGGAACGCGGTTCGCGCGAAGCCGATATTGCGATAGAATCAGCGGTTTTGTGCGTTCCAATTTTACTTGACCCTTTCAGGGTCGGGACAACCCGGGCTCGCTTTCGTTCCCCAATCCGCACTCCGCAATTCTTCTATGCCTCGTTACAAACCCGCCGTCGTCGAACCCAAATGGCAAGCCTATTGGGACGAGCATCAAACTTTTGCCGCCCCGCGCATGCCAGGTGGTGAAAAGCTCTACGCCCTCGACATGTTCCCCTACCCCAGCGGCGACGGCCTGCACGTGGGTCACCCCGAGGGTTACACGGCGACCGACATCGTTTGCCGCGCGGCCCGCATGCAAGGTAAGAGCGTTATTCACCCAATGGGGTTCGACGCATTCGGACTTCCCGCCGAGGAACACGCGATCAAGACGGGCGAGCATCCGCGGGTTCAAACCGAGAAGAACATCGACACCTTCCGGCGTCAGTTGAAAATGCTCGGTTTCAGCTACGACTGGTCGCGGGAGTTGGCCACCACCGACGTCGAGTATTTCCGTTGGACACAGTGGATCTTCTTGCAGTTGTACGACACGTGGTTCGATGAGGAACAGCAAAAGGGTCGACCGATCGCGGAGTTGCCGATTCCCGCCGACGTGTCTGACGCAGGCGAGGATGCCGTGCGAGTTTACCGCGACGAGCACCGATTGGCCTTTCAAAGCTTCGCGCCGGTGAATTGGTGCCCCGCGCTCGGGACCGTACTGGCCAACGAAGAAGTCATCGATGGCAAGAGCGAACGGGGCGGGCATCCCGTGGTACGGATGCCGCTGCGGCAATGGATGCTGCGGATCACGGCGTACGCAAGCCGGCTCGAAAAGGATTTGGAGCTTGTCGATTGGCCCGAGAGTGTGAAGGCGCTGCAACGCAATTGGATCGGTCGCAGCACCGGCGCGGAGGTGGATTTTTATATCGGACCTCAATCGGACTGGTCGCTTAAGCGACCAGTCCAACGTTTCCCGCGCAAGCCGAGTGACGATGTCTTGCGCATCTATACCACACGACCTGATACTCTGTTCGGTGCGACTTACATGGTGATCGCCCCCGAACATCCATTTGTCGACCGGCTTACCACTCCCGAAAATGCAGACGCGGTGAAAGCCTACTGCGAAAAGGCTGCCGCCAAGAGTGATCTCGACCGCACCGAACTCGCCAAGGAAAAGACCGGTGTGTTCACGGGGAGTTACGCGGTTAATCCAATTAATGGTGAACAGGTTCCCATTTGGATCGCTGACTACGTGCTGATTAGCTATGGCACGGGGGCGATTATGGCGGTCCCCGCGCATGATGAACGCGACTTTGAATTCGCCAAGCAGTACGGCATTCCGATCAAAGCCGTGGTCGACCCCGGCGAAACCGCAAGCGATCGGGCTGCCGTTCTCGCGGGTGAGGCGGTTTTTTCAGGTCAGGGAAACGCAATCAATTCAGGTGAATTCACGGGTCTTACCACCGCCAAGTTCAAAGAAAAGATTAGCACACATCTTGCCGCTCGCGGCTTAGCGCGTGAGGCCGTCAACTACAAGCTCCGCGATTGGCTCTTTAGTCGGCAGCGGTTTTGGGGGGAACCGTTTCCGATCCTCCACGAACTCGACGCCAATGGAAATGCCACTGGCACTGTGCGTGCGGTCGACGAAAAGGATTTGCCCGTCGATCTACCCCACCTCGAAGATTTCAAACCGCACGGCCGGCCTGAACCGCCTCTCGACAAGGCCCCTGAGGAATGGCTCTACCCGGTGATCGACGGCGTGCGCTACAAGCGCGAAACAAACACTATGCCCCAATGGGCGGGGAGCTGTTGGTACTACTTGCGGTTCCTGGATCCAACGAATAGCAAGGCGCCCATCGATCCGGCGATTGAAAAGGCCTGGATGCCGGTTGATCTTTACATCGGCGGGGCGGAACACGCGGTGCTGCACCTGCTATATTCGCGATTCTGGCACAAGGTGCTCTTCGACCGTGGCGTGGTTTCGAACCCCGAACCGTTCCATAAGCTCGTGAATCAAGGAATGATCCTTGGCGAGAACGGGGAGAAGATGTCCAAGAGTCGCGGCAACGTCATCAATCCCGACGCGGTCGTGAAAGAATATGGTGCCGATTCGCTGCGGCTGTATGAGATGTTCATGGGCCCGCTCGAGGCCACCAAGCCATGGAGCATGGAAGGGGTCAACGGCGTGTTTGGGTTTTTGAATCGCGCGTGGCGGATGATTATGGACGAATTCGCCACCGAGAACACGCTCAATGCGGCTGTTTGCGATGACACACCCACCGTGGAACAGAACCGTATTCTTCACAAAACCATCAAAGCGGTCACCGACGACGTCGCCAAACTGTCCTTCAACACGGCCATTGCGCGCATGATGGAATTTTGCAATTTCTTCACAAAGGCCGACCGGCGACCGCGGGCCGCCATGGAGCCGTTTGTTCTCTTGCTGGCACCCTTCGCTCCGCACATTGCCGAGGAACTGTGGGAAGCTTTGGGACACAAAAAAACCCTGGCTTCCCAGCCGTGGCCGACATACGATGAATCGCTGCTGGTAGAAACCGAGATCGAGATTCCCGTGCAAGTCAACGGCAAGCTCCGCGGTAAGATCACGATTGCCGCCGACGCGGATGCGGACACCATGATCGCCGCCGCCCATGCCCATGCGAAGATCGCCGAGCTACTCGATGGCAAGCAGGTCGTGAATACTATTGCGGTAGCTGGGCGGTTGGTCAATTTTGTCGTGAAGGGATAGGACTGAAGGATCGCTAAGCCGCAAGCGGTGCTTGCGGCTTAGCGATCCTTTACAAAAATGATTAGACAAGGATTCACTTTTCATGCGTGATGCAATCGCCGTCGTGTTGGGTGGGGGACAAGGTTCCCGCCTGATGCCGCTCACAAAGTATCGTTCGAAACCCGCGGTGCCGCTTGCGGGGAAATATCGCTTGATTGATATTCCACTCTCCAACTGTCTCAATAGCCACTTGAACCGCATTTACGTGCTCACGCAATTTATGTCGGTGAGCTTGCACCGCCATATTCGCGGCACGTACCGCTTCGACAATTTTAGCGGCGGGTTCGTCGAAATTCTGGCCGCCCAACAAACCATGGCCGAGGGGACCGATTGGTATCAGGGGACCGCCGACGCCGTGAGGAAAAATCTCCGCTATCTCACCCAGCCAGGGATCAAATATGTCGTGATCTTGTCGGGTGACCAGCTCTACCGCATGAACTTCGCTGAGATGCTCAAGACCCATCGTGAATCGGGGGCCGACATCAGTATCGCCGCCAAACCGGTCCACAGTGCCGATGCCTCGTCGCTGGGGATCATGCGGGCCAACGACGCCGGCCAAGTGATTCGCTTTGCCGAGAAACCCAAAACGGATGAGGAACTCAACCCGGTGCGGACTTCCCCCGCCTGGATCGACGCCCACGGCGTCGTGAGCCACGGCCGCGATTGCCTGGCGAGCATGGGAATTTATGTATTCAACAGCCAGGTCTTGGCCGAACTCTTGCAGACAACTCATCATCGGGATTTTGGCAGGGAAGTATTCCCGGCCTCCATCGAGACCCACAAGGTGCAACTCCATTTGTTTGACGGTTATTGGGAAGATATCGGTACGATCCGCTCGTTCTTCGAAGCGAACCTGCAGCTCACGCGACCCAACGCACCCTACGAGTTGACCACTCCCTCAGCACCGATTTATTCACGACCACGTTTTCTGCCACCCACGCGATTCGACGGTGCCACCGTGGAAAGTAGCTTGGTTGCCGACGGCTGCATCATCGAGCCTGGTACGCACATCGTGAACAGTGTGATCGGCTTGCGGTGCAGAATCGGCCGTAATGTGACGATCCGCGACTCGATCATCATGGGTGCCGACCTTTACGAAACAGCCGAGGACGTGACACGCCCGGGCGGCGACCGCCCTCTGGTTGGCATTGGCGAAGGGGCGCTTATCGAAAAAGCAATCATCGACAAAAACTGCCGCATCGGCTCGCGGGCTCAGGTGGTGAATCCTGGCAATCAGGCGGATTGCGAGGTGAATGCCTCCTGTTCTTTGCGGGACGGTATTTTGGTCGTCGAGAAAGACGCCTGTTTGCCCAGGGGATGGCACGTATAAAATGCCGAATTCCAGGGTAAACGCCCATGCCCTGGCAAAATCGTGCCAGCCCATACAGGCGTGTCGAGTCGCTCTGCATTTACTCCTTTCGCGGCCGACGAGCAATTGGCCTCCGAGTGGCGTCATGTCATACTAAATAGTTCCTTATCTCCCTCGATTATTTATTCAGGCAAATTCCAGGATCCCCCTCCATGTCCGTATTGAAGTGTTTGTTCATCCCCGCCCTCTTGTTTGCGATCGCACTCTGCCATCCGCTTCGTGCCCAAGAGTCAGCCACCAACGACGTTTACCTCGATGAACCCGCGGCGGAACCCCCGGCCCGAGAGACTCGCCGTCAGAAGGTGGAAGACAAATACGAGAATGGCCAGGTCCGCTTTGAGCGCAACGTGGTAATACTCTCCGACGACACGTACTTAAACGACGGTCCTTATATCGAGTACTATCCCGATGGCCAGAAGTTCTGTGAGGGGACTTACGCTCAAGGCGTGATGATCGGTGAGTGGAACTATTGGCATCCCAATGGCCAGCTCTGCAAGACGATCACTTTTATGGAAGGTAAACCCGATGGTTCCTTTCAGGTCTTCCGTGCCGATGGCACTCTCGAAGCCATCCAAAGTTTTAAGGCCGGGGTCCGCGACGGCGAATGGACAACCTATTACGAAGATGGCGAAACCATCAGAGTGAAGGCGACCCTTGCCAGTGGCAAAGTTACGGGTGAGCGGAGTACTTACTATGCCAACGGTCAACTGCGTCAACAAGCGACTTTCACTGAGGGCCAGCTGGATGGCGTCATGACCGAATATGATGAGACTGGCAAGAAAGTCGCCCAAGCCTCGTTCAAGCAAGGCCAAGTTCAAGGCCAAATCGAGCGATTCAACTAACGGTAATCCCCTCAGGGCCTAGTAGCCGCTCGAATTTATGGAACTTGTCGCCTACAATGCGGGAGCGATTTTTTGCTCGAGCCCACATTTCTTCAGTCAGCGCCTCTAAAGCCAGGGAACTATGCCGGAACAGGAAAAGAACACAGAGCCCACGAAGAATTCCGCTCCTCCCCGGAATCCCGTGCAATGGTTGGTGTTTCTTTTGCTCGGGGGGGCCGCGCTGCTGTTATGGTTTTCGAGCTGGACCGCCGACGCCACGATCTCGTATAGCCAGTTGCTCGACAACATCGAGGCGGGCAACGTCGCCAAAATCAACATTCTGTCGCGACAGGTCGTCGGCGAATTCAAAGAGCCGGTCGTCATTCCGGGTCCTCCGGACACGCCCGCCGAGAAGGCACCCAAGCCGATCACGCGCTTCCAATGCACTTTGCCGCCTCAGGTGGGCGAAGATTTGCTCGATAAGCTCCGCGAGAAGGAAATCGAAATCCGTGCCGAGAATCCCACGAATTACGACGATGTGTTTTTCTTTCTTGCCATGCTGGGTTTGGGACTGCTCGTGTTGTTCGCTTGGAACATGATGCGCCGCACCCGCGATCAAATGATGGGCGGAGGCATGTTGGGAGGCGTTATTAAAAGCCCCGCGCGGCGTTACGACGCCAACGATCGCAAAATTACCTTCGACGACGTGGCTGGGCTCGAAGGGGTCAAAAAAGATCTCGATGAAATCGTTCAATATTTGAAAGATGCCCCCAAGTTTCAGCGCCTTGGCGCGCAGGTTCCCAAAGGGGTGCTTTTAATGGGCCCACCCGGCACCGGCAAAACACTGCTCGCCCGCGCTGTGGCCGGCGAAGCGGGCGTGCCCTTCTTTTCGATCAACGGTTCCGAGTTCATTCAACTCTTTGTCGGCGTGGGCGCCGGCCGAGTCCGCGACATGTTCAAGACGGCTCAAGAAAACGCCCCCTCGATTCTATTTATCGATGAAATTGACGCCGTTGGCCGCCAGCGCGGCGCGGGACTCGGAGGGGGCCACGACGAACGCGAGCAAACGCTCAACCAAATCTTGAGCGAAATGGACGGCTTCAGCCCCACGACCACCGTGATCGTCCTCGCCGCCACCAACCGTCCCGACGTGCTCGATCCGGCTTTGTTGCGGCCCGGTCGCTTCGACCGCCACGTGACGGTGGATCGCCCCACGGTTCGGGGTCGCAAGGAACTTTTTGAACTGCACAGCAAAAAAGTACCGGTGACCGAAGAAGTCGATTTCGAAAAGCTTGCCCGGGCGACGGTGGGCCTCACGGGCGCCGATATTCGCAATCTCGTGAACGAAGCGGCGCTATGGGCTACGCGGCAGAACCAAGACAAAGTTGGCCCCGAGGATTTCGAATACGCTCGTGACAAGGTGCTCATGGGATCCACGCGCGAGGACATTCTTAGTCCTGAAGAAAAGAAAGTGACCGCCTATCACGAATCGGGGCACGCGCTCGTGGCATGGCTCCTCCCCGATTGCGAGCCAGTGCACAAGGTGACGATCATCCCTCGTGGCCGTGCGCTCGGCGTCACGCAACTTGTCCCCGAGGAAGATCGCTTCAACGCCAATCAGACTCAAATGGTCGCGATGCTCACGATGATTCTCGCCGGCCGCACGGCAGAGAAGATGCAGTTCGACCAGTTCAGCGCCGGCGCGGAAAACGATCTCAAGCGCGGCACCGAGCTCGCTCGAAAAATGGTGACTCGCTGGGGCATGAGCGAACGCATTGGCCCCGTGGCCTACAGCAATAGCGAGGAACACCCTTTCTTGGGTCGCGAGATGGCCCACGAACCGCGTGCCTTCAGCGAACGGACCGCGCAAATCAGTGATGAAGAAATTGCTAAGATTCTGCATTCCGCCGCGGATCGGGCCAATCGCATTCTCACGGAAAACCGTGATAAACTCGATATTCTCTCGAATGCACTTTTGGAACGCGAAGCCCTCGATTCTAATGATATGGCGCAACTTATCGGCCCCGCGGTACGTCACAAGCCGAACGCGATTAAAGTGCCCATCTAGGGCCGCGATCCCGGCTGCAAATACGTAGTATTTGGCAATTCGGCTCGCCTATAAGCTATACTGCATAGGCTGTTTGTAGCGGTTCCCTTGCGCCTCGTATGTTCCCCTGCCGTGTCGTCGATTATGCCTGATTCTCCGCTCACATTCCTGCCCGAGCATTTTATCAACCGCGAATTGAGTTGGTTGGAATTCAATGCGCGCGTCCTGGAAGAAGCTCAAGAGTCGTCGAACCCACTCATGGAGCGGGCAAAGTTCTTATCAATCTTCAGCTCGAATCTCGATGAGTTCTTCATGGTCCGAGTGGCGGGGCTCCGCGAACAAGCGTTTGGCGGTGTCGCGCCACAGGACATCACCGCCGACGGCCTGACGCCACTCGCCCAATTGCTGCGCATCTCGGAACGCACTCGACAATTGGTTGACGAACAATACCGTTGCTTAAACGACGCGATCCTCCCCGAGTTAGCCAAGAACAACGTTCATATCCTGAAAGAAAAGGATTTGGACAAATCACAACGAAAAACCGTCACCGAGTTTTTCCGTCAACGTGCGTTCCCCGTCCTCACCCCCATGGCCATCGACCCAAGCCATCCCAGTCCGCGGTTCCACAATCGGGGCCAATATCTGGTGGCCCTGTTGCATCGCTCCAGTGGGTTTGGTCCGACGGATATTTTCGCCGTCGTACAGTTGCCCACCGTGCTGCCGCGATTTATCGATGTCGGCCAACCGGGGGAAAACAGATATCTCATGCTCGAGGAACTTCTGGCTGCCAAATTGCCGGAGCTCTTCGGAGGGTATGAAATCTCGCACCACGCGTCGTTCCGCATGACCCGCGACATGGATATCGACGTGCTCGAACACGAATCCGACGACATGCTGCGAGCCATCGAATCGAAACTCCGCGTGCGACAGCACTCCGAGGCGGTTCGCCTGGAAGTTCAAGCCGGTATCAGCTCCGACCTCTTGGATATGCTCGTCAATGAGGAACAGTTGCACGTTCGGGACGAAGTCGATGGCCACACTTATTCCGAAGTGTATCAAGTGAATGGCATGCTCGATCTGACCTGCATGGGGGAACTCATACGGCTTGTCGAAAAGGATGCCCTGCGTGACCCGCCGTTTGCCCCCCGCATCCCCACGGACGTTCGGCGCAGCGACAACATGTTTAACGTCATCGGCCAGCGTGACGTGTTGCTGCATCACCCGTTTGATTCGTTCGATCCGGTGGTGCAATTCATCCAACAAGCCGCTGAAGATCCCAACGTGCTGGCCATCAAGCAAACTCTGTATCGCACGAGCGGTGGCGACAGCCCCATCGTGCGTGCCCTGATCCAGGCCGCCGAGAACGGCAAGCAAGTCACCGCCCTTGTGGAGCTCAAGGCGCGTTTCGATGAAGCGAATAACATCATCTGGGCACGGCAGATGGAACGCGCCGGTGTCCACGTGGTGTATGGATTCATGGATCTCAAGACCCATTGCAAGCTGGCGATGGTCGTGCGGCAAGAAGGCAAAAAAGTTCGCCGATATGTGCATTTCAGCACCGGCAACTACAACCCCACTACCGCCCGGCTGTACACCGATCTCGGTTTATTCACCGGCGATAAGGCTTTTGCCGAGGACGCCTCCGCGCTATTCAACTTCTTGACCGGTTACTCCCAGGGTCATGAATGGCAAAAGCTGGTCGTCGCCCCGCAGGATATGCATCGCCGTACGATGGAATTGATCGACGAACAGGCCGAACGTGCCCGCCAAGGCAAAAAATCGTTCATCTTCGCCAAGCTGAACTCGCTCGTGGACCGGCAAACCATCGAGGCCCTCTATCGCGCCAGTCAAGCCGGCGTCCCCATCGAATTGATCATTCGCGGGATATGTTGCCTTCGGCCGGGACTCGAGGGGATCTCCGAGACGATCCATGTCCGCAGCATTGTCGATCGTTTTCTTGAACACAGCCGGATATTCATTTTCGGCGAAGGCCCCAAGTCGCAGATTTTTCTGTCGAGCGCCGATTGGATGCCCCGCAACTTTGATCGCCGCGTGGAAGTCATGTTTCCCATCGAAGCGGCGGAGTTGCGCCAACGGATTTGCGAGGAAATCGTTCCAATTTACTTGCGAGACAACACCCGAGCCCGCATTTTGATGTCCGACGGCACTTACGTCCGCGCTGCCGCCTGGCAAGGGAGCGAGGAATTCCGATCGCAGCGCGATTTGCTCAACGCCGCTCAAGGTAATATCGCGCCGTTGGAAATCAAAAAAGGTGTCGAGAATGGCCAAGCTTTGGAAGTCAGCTATAAATTCCACGGCGCGAAAGCGGAATAAGCCCAAAGGCCATTTCAGCTACGGCGAAGCCTTACGGCGAATGGCAAAATACAACCCGCAAGCAGCAGGACGCTGCCCGGTTCGGGTACGGCAATAAGTTGGTACACAATGCCTCCCGTCCCATTGGCCGGCGTGTTGGTGACAATGGCGTACAATTCGCCGTTGCCGTCCTGACCAAACCCATGCACTCTAAGGCCATTGGGCAGCATGTGGTTTGCAAACTGCGGCATTAAGAATTCCTTGATTTCACCCGTAGTCAGGTCCGCATAAAAGAGCCGGCCATCGACCCGCGGCGGATTATTTCGCAGCGCCAGATCGCCGAACACATACTTGCCGAACAGTTCAGGAATCGCGCTTCCGCGATAGACAAAGCCACCGGTAATCGAAATGCCGTCGCCGTGATCGTACTGCAAGGTGCCCAGGGGCCCCGAAATGGGGTCGATCAATCCGGCGGGCGCACCCGGGCTATTCGCGCCAATGGTGCCTGGCCCCTGTCCCGGGCCCTGATTGGTCCGATTGAAAATGAAGGTCCCCTCCTTAATCGGCCAACCATAGTTGCCGCCCAGCTCAATGCGATTGATCTCCTCGATGTTGTTCTGACCGACGTCGGCGAGGATTAACTCATCGGTAAAATCGTCGAAGGCAAAACGATAAGGGTTCCGCAGTCCATAGGCATAGATTTCAGGGACTTGACCTGGCCCTTGGAACGGATTGGTTGAGGGAATCCGGTACTGGCCGTTGGCACTGATCGAATCGGGACTGCCTACGGTGAGCGAAGGATGAAGAGCATCGAACCGCAACATCTTGCCATTGGGGGTGCTGAGGTTCTGGGCGTTGCCGCCTGGTTCGATGTGGCTCGGACCCACGTCGTTGGCATTACCACCGTCGCCGATGGCAAGATACAAATAGCCGTCGGGGCCAAACGCAAGCGTGCCACCATTGTGATTATTGGCGTTCTTACCCAAGGAGAATATCTCGCGCCGCGATGAGGGATCGACCACGTTGCGGTCCGTGGCGCTCATTTTCCATTCATTGACCACCATCTGAAAATTTTGCACGGCACCGGCCGGTGCGGGATAAGTCGGGGTCCCCAAAGGTTCCGTGGAATAGGTATAAAGAGTATTGAAACCCGGGCTGGTCGATTCACCGAAACCGGGGTGAAAGGCGAGGCCCAGGAATCCCCGTTCGTCATTGGCGTTCCCCGCGTTGAACGGCGGCGACACGCGGCTCTGCATGTCGAGCGCCGGCGTCGGCAACAGGCTGCCGTTCTCAATGACAAGGAGCAAACCATTTTGCTCGACGACAAACAACCTCTCGGTGTCGCCGTCGGGGCTTATGCCGTAGTTGGGCGCGCCCAATCCGGTTGCGACAGCCTTGAGTCGAATCGCAATGTCGCCTCGCTCGATTGGATCGAGGGGCACGGCCTCCGCCGAGAAACCTGATGCGATCGTCGCAGCGGCGACGACAAATGGCAAAACAAAACGGCGGAAATTCACGTGCAATCGACGAATCATGGCATCACCTCGTCCGAAATCAAGAAGATGGATCGAGAGAGGGTGCGCGTTCCGGTAGATGACACGCTCTCATGGGAGGTGCGCGTCGAATTCCCCCTCAATACTTTCTGATGTTGCTGGGGGTGCGATTTCTTGCGAGGAAGACGAGAAAAAATCGGCGAGTGATAGCTTAATTATCACTCGTCATTGGACTTGGCAAGTAATTCTTCCCAAAAGTTGCGCGCGACGGTGATTTCTTTCAGCTTGGTTTCGTTATCAGCGAATTCAGTCTTCGCCGCGTCGAGCCAATCCAAAAAGAATTGCACGCTACGACGGCTTGTTCGCGGCTGGTCATCGCGCAGCACATAATACGGCCCGGTCGTCGCGTATTGGTAATTCTTCGTGTTGCCGGTCATTGCTCGCACGGCGAACCAGCCACTTTCGGCGAACTTTACGGGTGGTAGGCGCCCCTGTTGGGCAGCCAATTCCTTGAGCCGCACCTGATGGACGACGTCACCGTTCTTGATGATTTCCAAATACTCCACCGCGGCTTTCTCGTAAAACGAGAGGCTCAGCGCGATCTGAAATTCGCGTTCTTCACCGACTTGAAGTTCAAACACATGGCCCGGCACATGCCCTTCCACTTTAGTTCGTAAGAGTGGACCATTGGTTACCATCACATGTCCGGCTCGCAAAGAGGCGAGCCAACTTTCAGGAGTGCATTGCTCCCCACAGTAGGCATACACGCGGTTCGTGCCGACCGGGTTGCCGTTGTTCCCCGAACCGCTTCCCGCCGCGGGGGGAATGCGAATCCCGCAATTCAGCAGGTGATGATAAATCGCTTCGCTCCACCGACCATTACCCATCGCACCAGGATAAAACTTTTTATCGCGCGGATAACCATGCGTTTCGTTATCAATCGACTTGTCAACGAGAGCGTGACGGTGCATGATCTCCACCGCATCGAGCTGCCCCGAAGCGACCCACATCGGCAGGTCCCAAGCAAAGGGGCTCAGCGCAACCACGAGTGTGTCACCACCGCTCGTGGCCCTCAGCGATGATTCGTTCGCCGTAAGTTTGCACACGTCGGGACGCTCAACGCCACCGACGAACAACAAGCCACTGCCGAGACGGTTATCGACGGCTGCCCACGGGCCAAACAGCGGCGGCGAGAATTCCGCAATCGCCGCACCGGGACGTTGCTTCACCTCACGGCATTTTCCTTGGAAGTTTTCCGCGGTTGTCACAGGCACAAAGTCCATCCCCGCCGCGCGCATCAACAACGGCACGTCGTCGAATCGTTGCGCGACGTCCAAATCGCCCGCCCACCAACCTTCGCTCCGCATGTTCACCCGCCGCGTAACAAGCACGTCCGTTTCATCCTCTGCGTGACGTTCAATACTGAAATGACCCTGGCGAGTTTGAAACTCGGGTCCCGAGTCAATGAAAAATTCGTAGTTTCCCTTCTTCAATTCCAGAGTTACCGATCCCTCGAACACCAGATAGCCATCGAGCACAATTGCACCCTCGGGACGGATCCGCACCGGCCGACCTGCTTTGCGAGGTTCCATCCGCACGGGGAGCACCTGGCCGGTTCCCTCTTCGGCGACATGGATCGTGAGCACGCCGTCGTAGCTTGCCGCCGGGACAAACTCGGCGCTC
>JBGTEU010000145.1:0-5604 GCA_041747595.1 Bythopirellula sp. | reverse complement strand
ATCGCTCACCCCAGCTAGTGTAGAAATATCTGCCGCAGTGGTTGCGCCATCAGTCCTCGATACACATCTCCAGGCAGCGATGCTGGTTCAGGGGCATTCTCGCGATTCTATTTTCGACTTAGTCGGCAAGCGAGAGGCGGTGATCGGTCCAATGCTGAATCAAACGCTGGCAACGCGAGATGTGGTGGCACGCCCTTCGCTGGCAACTCTCAATGTCGCTCACGCGACATTCCGCCCCAACGTTCGCTCGCTGGAGTCAACTGCAGATTGGGTCGACGATAGTCAGTCAAACGAAGACTGGGAAGCCTTTGACGACATTTTTACTGCGTTGGACGAAGAGTGGCTAGGCGCATCGTTGTCTCGGTAATCTTTTTTCGCCGCGGCGGACGCCGACTCGCTGCTAGCGGAAACGCGAATACCGCAGCTCCGGAACCGACGACCCGTATTTCGGAGTTGCTCGTCCCCGAGAACCAGGCCAAGTTCACGACATAACACGACGCGCGCGAGATCGAGATTAATTCGAGTCCTTTGGTCAAAACACACAAAAGCCTATCTCAACAAAATCATGGGACTCGGCTCATTTGAAAAGTCGTTGAGCGAATAAGTGTAAGTTCTTGCTCCACTCCGTGGGGTCATGGCCGTGAGAGTCAACATGCCAGACATGCGGCACATCATGTTCTTTGAGATAGGCGTGTACGCCCTGGCTGATGCGGATGAGGCCGTCTTTGTTCCCACAACTAAGCCACAGCAATTTGAGCTGCTCGCGCGGTGCCGCAGGATCGGGGACGAGCTCTGCAGGCGGCTTGGTGTTCGGTGCCGACGAAAAAGCTCCAATCCAGGCAAACTTATCGATGTGGGCCAGGCCAAAATTGAGCGATTGGCCTCCCCCCATCGAAAGCCCGGCCAGGGCTCGGTGTTCGCGGTCGGAAATCACGGAGTAAAGTGACTCAATCGTAGGAATGACATCTTCGAGGAGATCGGCCTCGAATTTCTCGAACGCAGGCGCTGAAGCGAAGACATTGCCCTCCGCGCGGTCGTTCTTCTGAGCACGTCCGTTGGGCATGACGACGATCATCGGAACGGCTTTGCCGGCGGCGATCAAGTTGTCCATGATCACATTAGGTTTACAAAACCGTTGCCATTCGGTCTCATCGCCGCCAATTCCGTGCAAGAGATAAAGCACGGGGTACTCTTTCTCGGCAGCGTAGTCGGGTGGAGTATACACGTTCATGTTGCGACTGGTACCGACCGTCTTCGAGTCGTACTGAATAATCTCCAGCTTGCCGTGGGGAATATTATCGCGTTCGACATTGAATTCGGTAGGCGGATCGTCAAACGCAGGCTTGTCGTCAGGACCCAGTACGATCGGACCGCCGAAATCTGGCCTGCCATCGCGTGCCGCACGCTCACGAGGTTGCTCCCGATTGCCTTCACCTTGTTGATCAATGGCCTCCTGTTTGGGGGCCGAATGCTGGGGAGGCGCAGACTCCTGAGCGCCGAGACCGCTTGCGGACATAGTTGCCAACAATATGGCAAGGACCCAATCATTCCTGGTCATGATAACGGAGCAAAAGCTTCCCTTGCGCGGCGGCACACTGCTGCACAGGTCTTCGGCATCAGCCCGAGTTTGGTGCAGCGAGAACGCGAGCCAAAAAATTCTGAACGAATGTTCATGATGCTTACATTCGCACTGTTGAGGCTTTTCAGGGACGACTACTTCCAGTCCCACTTCACATCGGTTTGGCATTGCCAATCCTTCGTCATCAATTGACACTTGGGAATCGAATGAGCATCCTTCTGAACGTAATCAGCTTGCCCTTGTCACATTCAGTGTGCCTTCAAGTCGCTGCCCAATTGAACGACGTGTCCGCGCGGCAATTCGAGACTCGCTGTTTGGCTTCCATAGCGTATGGCGGCTTTTTCACCGTTCAAATTACGAATCAATACGAGCTCAAGCTTACCGTCTCGCCAAGTGATGTCGACCTCAAAGCCGCCCCGGGCGCGAAGGCCCTTTACGCTGCCACTTGGCCAAGCCGTGGGCAATGCCGGGAGCAATTCAATTTCGCCCGCGTGGCTTTGCAGCAGCATTTCGGCGATGCCTGTCGCGCCGCCAAAATTGCCGTCGATCTGAAATGGAGGGTGGGCATCGAACATGTTTGGATACGTTCGCGACGGGCTGAAGAGATTGCGAACGATGTTCCACGTACGATCGCCATCGTGCAGTCGGGCCCAGCAATTAATTCGCCAGGCAATTGCCCAACCGGTAGACAGGTCGCCGCGCGTGTTGAGCGTCACCTTGGCGGCCTGAGCAAGTGCCGGCGACTTGCGCAGGGTGATCTGGTTACTGGGATACAATCCGTAAAGGTGCGAGATATGACGGTGCTGCTGCTCGCGCGCCTCCCTATCCCAGTCGTCCAGCCATTCCTGCAACTGGCCCCCTTTGCCGATTTGGTTCGGTGCCAGCCGGCTGCGCTTCGCCGCCAGTTCCGCGCGGAAGTCGGCATCGACGCCGAGAATTTCGGCAGCGCGGATGCAATTGGTGAACAAGTCCCGAATAATCTGTGAATCCATCGTGGGGCCGGCGCTGACGGCGGAACCAAACGGATGATGGTTTTCAGGAGACAGCGAGGGATTGGTCACCAGCCACTTGTGCTTTGGATCTTCAACCAACGTATCGACAAAGAACTCAGCCGCCCCTTTCATCACGGGATAGACACGCCGTAGATACTCCTTATCTCCGCCATATTCGTATCGATCCCAGAGTTGCAAGGTCAGCCATGCGCCTCCAGTTGGCCACATGCCCCAGTTCGGCCCATCGATCGGCGCGGTGGCTCGCCACAAGTCGGTGTTGTGATGGGCGACCCAGCCGCGGGCTCCATACATATTCTTCGCGGTCCGGGCGCCGGTTTCCGCAAGCTCGGTCACCATGGTGACGAGCGGCTCGACGCACTCGGCCAGGTTGGTCGGCTCAGCGGGCCAGTAATTCATCTGGGTGTTGATATTGATTGTGTATTTACTACCCCACGGCGGAGACATACTTTCGTTCCAGATGCCCTGCAGATTGGCTGGTTGCGTACCGGGGCGCGAGCTGCTGATAAGCAAGTAGCGCCCGAATTGAAAATACAACTCGGCGAACTGCGAATCATTCGCGTTCGGAAACGCCATGATGCGCTCATTGGTCGGCAGTCCCATGTTTTCGCTCGTGCCCAAATCGAGGGAAACCCGGCGGAACAGCTGTTGGTGGGCGTCGGTATGCGCAGTCCGCAGTTTGTCGTAATCCTTCGCGGCCGCGGCCGCGATTTGCGCCTTCGTAGTCGATTCCGGATCGCCGCTGACGTCGTCGAACCGCTTGAAGCTGGTCGCGGCCGCGATGAACAGCAGCGCCGAATTGGCGTTTTGAACGGAGACTTCCTCGCCGGACGCTTTTGTCTCGCCACCGGAGGCAACGATCCGAACGCGAACCTGGAACTTTAGCTCACCTTTGATGCCATCGGCGTCCCCGTTCATGCCTTGCATTACCAGCGTTCCGTCCGGTTCGGTGGAAACGGACGCCTTTTGGGGCGTTTGCATCCTGGCCGTAAATGAGATCTGCCCGCTGCGATCAGCTGAAATCCGAACAACAATCACCTGATCAACGGGACTAGAAAATACTTCGCGAACGAACGTCACACCGCCGACAGTGTAGCTTACGCGAGCCACCGCAGTGTCCAGATTCAGCTCGCGGCGATAGTTTCCCGCAGTCGCGACATCGGGGAAGCCCAGCAGCAAGCTCCCTACGGTCTGATAGGGCATCTGCCGGAGTGGTTTCGCCATCACCCGCTGGCCGATGAGCCGCTCGGCCTCCCGATACTTCGCGTCGAAGATGAGTCGGCGGACCTCCGGCAAGGCCGCTCTCGCGTCCGGATTTACCGGGTCGTAAGGTCCCCCGGCCCAGAGGGTGTCTTCATTGAGCTGCAACCTCTCTTCGCTCACGCCACCAAAAACCATCGCACCGAGTCGTCCATTTCCAATCGGCAGCGCTTCCGTCCAAGCTTTTGCGGGCTGACAATACCACAAGCTCAAAGGCCTATCAGGGAATTCGACTTTACCACATAACTGCACTTCCGCCTGAGCGGCCGAATTCGCATACCATGCGAGCAACAACCAAAGAATGATTCGGGTTTGGTTTGCGATCATGGAATCGAGCTCCTTTATGGAACCATCGGAATCGTGGGGGGTAAGTGTCCGAACGGCTATCTAGAGTCAATAAGGTTGCTTGCGAAGGGTTACTGTGCATAGAAATCGACCTGTATTTTGATAAAGGCAGCAGGGTCGTTGTTCCATTGACGGAGCACGGCATCTGCGTCACAGAGCTGAACCGTGTGCGTGACGACGTCGCTATGAGGGAAACGTCCTGCTTTGAGATAATCGATCACTTCCGCGAAGTCGTGCGGGAGCGCGTTGCGCGAACCTAAAATATCGAGCTCCTTGACCACGAACAGCTTTGTCTCGTATTCGACCGGCGCAATCGCGTAGCCGATGTAGACGACTCGCCCGGCGAAGCCAACTTCTTCGACAGCGGCGCGAAATGTTTCAGGCCGGCCGACCGCTTCGATGACGACATTCGGGCCATGGCCCTTCGTAAGTTCTTGGAGGCGATCGTGTAACGATTCCACGGCAGAATTCAAGGCAACCGCGGCACCGCACGCGCCGGCGATTTGCAGCTTACGAGCATCGA
Source organism: Bythopirellula sp. (assembly GCA_041747595.1). GTDB lineage: Bacteria > Planctomycetota > Planctomycetia > Pirellulales > Lacipirellulaceae > Bythopirellula. Next base: position 887 of record JBGTEU010000145.1, on the reverse strand, counting down.
TATCGACCCCGATGACGTGGGCGCCCCGCCGCGCCGCCCCAGCGATTGCGCCCAGGCCGATCATGCCGCAACCAAGCACTACGACTGTGTCGCCAGCTAACACGCGCCCGCGAGCGACAGCGTGGAAACCAATCGTTAGCGGCTCGACCAAAGCCAATTCAGTTAGCGAGAGTGAATCTGCCGCGATGATTTTATGCCAAGGCACGACAAGCCATTCAGCCATTCCGCCGTCGCGCTGCACGCCGAGGGTCTGATTGTCACGGCAGCAATTGAATCGTAATTGGCGACACGCGGCGCAGACCCCGCAGCTCGTATAAGGCACGACCAAAACGTCGCGCTCCGGTGTCCAAGGCGCGGGAACGTCCGGACCCACTTGCTCAATCGTGGCCGCGATCTCGTGACCGGGAACCCTTGGGTACGTCACAAGCGGATTCGCGCCTCGGTACGTGTTCAAATCACTGCCGCAAAAGCCGACCCGCCGCGTTCGAAGCAACACGTCCTCCCGTCCAATACCGGGCATTGGACGGTCGACGATTGTCGACTGGAAGGGTTTTTCGATAATTAGGGATTTCACTTTAATCTACTTTTTTTACGTCGAGTGAACTTTGTAGGACTTGGTGGCCGACTTCCCAAACAACCAATATCTTTCGTCGAATGTCAGTGGCTTAGCCCATCGACGTACCGTATGATTCCAACGAGCGTAAGTCATCGCCAGCAGACATGCCGGCCAATCGGAGCCAAAATGTTAGCCGGCGCAAACCGCCGGGCAAGTAATCCCGGCGAAGCGCTGCCATTTCTTCATCGATCCAGGCATATTCCGCCAGCTCGAAGCGCCAGAAGTGTTGGTGGCAGTCGAACTTCATGCGGATTCCAAAACAATATTTGCG
>JBGTEU010000144.1:0-7097 GCA_041747595.1 Bythopirellula sp. | reverse complement strand
ACCCAGAAGGAGCTCAGGGCTGTGATCAATCTGACATCCGCGACGAGAAAAACACGCATGCCAAGTTGACCGTCTTGACCGTCTTGACCAAGTTGATCGGCTTGAGAGGCCGATCACCACGGCATCCGCAAGCGGCGTTTGATGAAGTTCATCCCGAGCGCGGCAAGCGTGCTGCGATTTGCTTCGATTTTAGCCGTGCCGCCGATACCGACGAGCGCGAGCGCATCATCGGCGTCGAGTTCCACTTTCACGACGTGTACCCGGCTGTCCGCGCTTGAGGGACGATCCGGCGACGGTTCGCTGGCACGGCTCGCGACTTGCCTGACCGTGCCGCTGAGAATTCGTACGGGCGCTGAATCGAGCAAGATTCTCACCGGCTCGCCAGGTTGCACCTCGGCGACGTCGCGTTCGTCGATCGTGACCAGCGCTGCGAGTTTTTTGGAATCACCAACCGTGCAGAGCACCGTGCCGGGTTCGATCCAACAATGTCGATTTCGCGCGTCGAGAGGCGAGCCCGACCAAGTCGCCAACCGATCTGCCGGATTGTCAGATTCCAATTGCGGCGGGGCGATCACCGTGCCGTCGACAGGGGATCGCAAAATCAAATCCCCCGCGCGGCGTTGGTACTGGGCAAGTTGCGACTCGGCATCTGCCAATTCCGCTTGCACGGTGGGCAGTTGCAAAGAAACACGGCTGTCGAGCGCTCGCAGCGTGTTGATCTGCTGAAAGTGGGCTTGCTTCACCGCAAATTCGCCGGCGTGCAGGGCGACGGCGAGTTCGATCTGGGGGTCACGGAGTTCGGCGATCACGTCGCCGGCGCGAACCACGGTTCCCGGTGCGACGGCGTTCATTAATTCACCCGCGACGGTGGCATAGATCGTGTGTCCTTCAGCGGGAATCAACACGGCCGAACCTTCGACCGTGTGCCGCACCGGCCAGAAGAGGACCGCGGCGGCAACTGCCCCGAGAAATCCGCCGAGCGTCGCCACCCGGGATCGCCGCAGTCGCGCGCGGTTGGCCGGGTTCCGCAGAAGTCGCCAGATCCCCATGAGCGGTGGCAAGACAAGTCCGACGACCGTGAACAGGGCAAGCGTGAAAACCAGGTTTTCCAAATGATAAGGCCGCGCGAGAGCGAAAAGCATCGCGTAAATCGCGATCAGCACCACGATGGAATAAGCCCGCGAGGCAACCCCGTACACTGCCAAGCGGCGTTGCTGCCGCCGGCTAAGCAGCGGATCGTCGACCACGGGTTCGGCGAGCAACCAACGCCGCAAACGCTCGCCGAGGAGCCCCTGCCCTCGGCCAGACATATTTGGAATTTCCAGCCAGTCGGCAAGTAAATAATAGGCATCGTAGCGGAGCAGTGGATTCGCATTTACAACCAGCGTGCCGACGGAACAAATGATTGCGACCCCAAAAAGCCAACTGTTAAGCGGCCCCGGTTCGCTGTGCCACCAAGCGATGAATGCCATGGCAGCGAGAATGAGTTCCACGACCATCCCCGCGGCAGCAACCGCCATGCGATGCCATTTGTTCGGCATCCGCCACACGTCGGAGACATCACAGTAGAGTGCGGGGAAAAACGCGAGCAACATCACTCCCATTTCCTGACAGCGGCCACCATAATGTCGGCAAGTGACGGCATGCCCCAGTTCGTGAAAGATTTTTAGCACAACGATGGTCACCAACCACAGCACAAGGAATCTTGGCTGCCAGAGTTCGCCAATGCTCGGCAGTTTGGCAAACACTTTCGAGGCGTGCCCCACCAAGAGCCACAGAGCATATCCCACGACGGCGAGCGACGCGAAACCGGTTAACGGCGAAAACAGCCATCGCAGCTTTGCGTGCAATGAATCGATCAGTGCGGCGGAATCCCAACTCGCCACGCGAAACGACAACATCCGCAACAGGTGCTGCCAACGCTCGGTGCGGCGTCGCTCGGCGGCGCGCTCCAAGAGTTGTTTGCCCTGCGCGGTAGCGGTGCTCACAAGCAATCCCTGCTCAAAAAGTTGGTTGATCCCTTGCTGCAACGCCACGTGCGAAATCGTCCGCGGGGCAAATTTCGTTTCGAACTTGCGCTTAAGCTCCGCGAGCGTTACCGGTTCGCGGAGTTGTTCAAACAAAAAATGCTCGGCCGGCGTGAGTTGAAAATGTTCAAGCGTGAGCGGATCTTTCAGCACGAAACTCGGTTGCCCCGCCACGGGAACCGCAACTTGCGCGATGTCACCTCGGGAGCGCACGGCAAGCGCGCGATCCACGGTGGAAAGCAAATAGTCAGAGTTCGCCGGCATATCGGTTCACCTCAACGTGCGATTTCCAGCGAACCTTGTTGCCCCGAACGAAACTCGCCCGTGGGATTCGCCAGTTCCGCCCAGACCCGCACTTGCCGCGTAACGGCGTCCATCTCAGGGCTGACAAACCGCAACGTTCCCTTGGCGACCGTACCGGTATCGCTGCGGAACACCACTTCGCGCCCGACCAGATCGCTCGCGACGTTTTCAACCGCCAAAAACCCTTCGGCACGCAACGTGTCAACCGCCACGAGTCGCACAACCGGGGCGCCGACTTCCACCCATTCTCCCACGCGTCCTCGCACCAAGACCACCGCACCCGCAAAGGGGGCTTGCACCTCGTGCAGTTCAAGCTTCAATTCCGCGGCGGCAAGTTCTTGTTCTTTCAATTGCAGCGCGAACCGATCCAACTCCAATTCGTGCTCGGCTTGTTTCCTCTCTAATGTGAGTTTCTCGACCGTGAGTTGCTCGACGTCGATTTGCGATTGCGAAATGCTCTTGGCGAACTGGGCGATGGATTCCTGCGAACGTTTCAATTCGGCGCGGGCAACTTCCAGTGATTTTTCGGCGTACTCCACCTTGGTGCGATTGTTGGCTTTAGCCGCCGCTTGGGCGGCCTCGAGTCGTGCCTTGGCCACGTCGAGTTCCGCTTGCCGCGCATCGAGTCGCGCGAGGACAGCCCCCACTTCCACGACGGCCCCTTCCTCTACGGCAATTTCTCGCAAGACGCCAATTTGTTGTGCGGGGACTTCGGCTGCATTGAGCGGGCTCAACACGACGGATTCAATGACAAGTGTCGCATCTGCACTGCGCACTTCCTCAGCGCGGAGTATGAGCGCAAAAAGTAAAATAAATTTAACGTGCCGGAAAATTGCGTCACTCATCAAAATGCCAACCAAGAATAAATGTTGTCCCAGGCGTCGTGGAGCCACACATAACCAAGTGGCCGTCGGCCACAATCGATGCGGACTCGTGCTTCCATTTCCGGCCGCGCGGTGGGAAGCGTTACATCGTCGACGGCGACGCCGACTTGGACTTCGGGAAGTTCCTCGCCGAGTTTGGCGGTATCGAATATGGCTGTCTCGGCGATTTGTTCGACGTGGCCCGTGTAGGTGTGCTGCCCACCTCCCGCTAAGCGAAATCGCACCGGAAGCGGTTCTTCACTAGATTCTTTTGCTGCGAACACATGGCCGATGCGATCTTGGGAAACGCGTGTTTCCAAACGCCAACCGGAGTTCGTGTCGGCTACGGTGAAAAGCACCTGCCCTCGTTCGACCGGCCGCCCACGTAAGAGATTCTGCACGTCGAGCGTGAGCAACGTTCCGGTAAGCGGACTGCGCAGTGTGAGTGCCTCGCGGCTTTTGTTCAGGATCTCTGCCTGCTGAAGCAGGCTTGCCAGGCGAAGTTCCAACTGTTTAGCCTCGGCGGAAAGAGGCAAACGATCCGTGGTGGGTTCTTCACGTGCTTGGCGATCGGTGCGGGCGACGGCAATCGCTTCCAGCCGTTTGCGAGCCGTGGCAAGCTCACCACGCACGCGTTCTGTTTCCAAATCCAATTGGGGATCGTCGAGAATGGCCAGCACAGTGCCGGCTTCGACTTGCGCCCCGTGCTCGACCTTGATCTCGCGGACAATGCCGCTTGCGCTGGCGAATACGTCTTGTACGACGCGAGGCATGAGTGTCGCGGAGGCTTCGATTTCAAACTTGGCTGGCACGAAAATCAGGGCGAACAACAAGGCGGCGATTCCACCCGCTGCGAGTGTCAGCCCGCTCACGCCCCACTTTTCCCACAGGCGGTTCCACCGGTTTGTCCAATGAATCGCCGTGCGGATTGGTAAGCGATCCAAAACCATCGCTTGCTGCAGCGCTGGTTCACACAGTAGGGCGAGTTCCACGACGCGCTGGCGTGTGAGTGTTTCGCCGACCGCGCCAAAATTTTCGGCGATAAGCACGGCTTGCGGGCCGCGATTCTTGTCAGAGGCCGTGTCGGCATCCGCACGAAATTCCAACGGCACCGCCACCAATCGCCGGGCATGAGAACGGTCGACGTGTTGCTGCAATGTTTCCGCAACCACGGGGGGCAATTCGCTCGAGTCGATTCCCTCGGTGTAATCGAGTGGTTCTCCCCATGCGGCTGTTACCGCGCCGAGTGATTCGAGATCTTTCACGGCATCGGCTCGTGCTTCAAGTCGCTCGACACCACTTGCGGCAAACAGTTGCCAGTCGTAACCCCGACGTAGAAGCACGCTGAGTCGATCGACACCGAGGAACCGACTCCCCTCATTAGCCAAATCGAAAGCCACGGCGGTGAGTGTCGTCCCGCTGTGCATTCGCCGCAACAGACCAAGGATTTCAGCATGGCCCGCTTGTTCGCCACGCAATGTGCGAAGATCATCGCGAAGATGAAATTGCTCGGCGGCGTGAATCACCGCCGCGAGGAATTCCTCCCAACCTTGCTGCACCGCGGGACTCGCCCCGGGGCGCAGGAAAAGCTCCACAATCGTCTGTGGCCGTAGTGACTCACCCGCGCTCACTCCGCCGATGAGAACCGCCTCCGCAGTGGGATTGCCGCTGCCGGGAAACACGACACGCGGTGCTGTTGGTGTTTGATGCAAAAGCTTTTCGTGACTCTCCACGAGCGCGACGTTATCAATGAGAAGAACCGCGTCGAGATTCGCTTCGGCGAGGGGCTGCCAGCGGCCGCGGAAATCTTGTTGCCAAATCGCGCCCCCGATGGCTGCTAGCGTTATGACGCAGCCATCCAATAGCTCGCGATAGAAGCGGTTTGCTTCCATGGGCGCACGCGCCCGCTCGTGGAGTTTCGTGAGAAAAACTTCCACCTGCTGCCAACTGGCGGTCACTGTGTCGTGTGGTTCAATCGCGCTCATCACCTTTCCAGTATATCCAGGTCCACGGAAATCACTCGCTGCCACACTGCTTTGAACCAGAAACTTCGGCTCGCATTTCTGCTAGCGAACAGGGTTGGCAATCTGCGTAAGTTTTGCCGTTGGTAACGGAAATCGTAGTTGTGGCGGTTTTGATAGGCCGAAAACCACACAGAGGCCCTGGCTTCTCGCAACCACCGTTCTGTGTACGTACCCGTAATGACCCCACGCCGGCCTCGCTCCGAGGCCACCCTTTGCATGGCAAATCGCACCCGCTCGCGCTGGATAGTGCTCTGGCTCTACTTGGTGGTAGTGCTGGTGGGATGTCGCTCGCGCGGCCGCAGCGATTTCAAGGCGTCGGTGCCCGAAGATTGTTACCATGCGATCGCAACGCAAGTTGAATATCCTGCGGTGGAACTGTGCAGCACCAGCGAAGACTGGGCCGCGCTCGAGCCGCTGTCGCTCACCAGCGTCGAGCAACCCGAGTATTGGGACGTGCGGCTGGAAAACGTCGTGCAACTCGCGCTGGCCCAATCGAAAGTGATCCGCGATCTCGGCGGGGCGGTGCTCCGTTCGCCCGCGGCGGTGCAAACCTACTGGGATACGGCGATCATGGACACCGATCCTCGCTTTGGCGTGGATGCCGCGCTGAGCGCCTTCGACGCCCAGTTCTCCACGAGCGTCTACGGCGAAAAGAACGACCGAGCACTTAACAACGAATTTTTCGGCGGCGGCACGCGGATTCTCACTCAAGACGCGCTCGTCATGCAATCGCAAATCACCAAGCAGGCCGTCACCGGAACGCAGTTTTCTTTCCGGCATAATGTCGACTACGACGCCAACAATGCCCCCAGCAATTTGTTCCCCAGCGCGTGGAATGCCAACTTCGAGACCGAATTTCGGCACCCGCTGCTGCAAGGGAGCGGCATGGAGTACAACCGCATCGCCGGCCCGACGAATATCCCGGGTTTGTACAACGGCGTGCTGATCGCCCGCGTGAATACCGACGTCGAGCTCACCGAATTTGAAATCGCGGTCCGCGATTTGGTGAGCAACATCGAAAACGCCTACTGGGATTTGTATTTTGCCTACCGCGATTTGGACGCCAAGATCGCAGCCCGTGATGCGTCGCTCGAAACCTGGCGGCGGATTCATGCACTCTTTGAATCAGGACGTCGGGGCGGCGAGGCCGAGAAAGAAGCCCAAGCTCGCGAGCAATTCTTTCGTTTTCAAGAAGAAGTGCAAAACGCCCTCAGCGGTTACTTGATCGACGGCACCCGCACCGAGAATGGTAGTCCCGGCGGCACGTTCCGAGGCAACGGCGGCGTGCAAGTTGCCGAGCGACGCTTGCGAATGCTCATTGGTTTGCCGCCCAGCGACGGACGGCTCTTGCGACCGGCGGATGAACCGATGACGGCACCGGTTGACTTCGATTGGGCAGAAACCACCCGAGAGGCAGTGCTCCGCCGCTCTGAGTTACGCCGGCAACGGTTCCTCACCCGTCGCTACGAATTGGAATGGATCGCCAGCAAAAACCATATGCTCCCCCAATTGGATAGCATCGGCCGTTATCGTTGGCGGGGCTTTGGGGAGGATTTGCTCAATTCCGACAGCAGCACACCTGGAGAGTTCAACAACGCCTATCAAAATCTCACCGATGGTAACTTCCAGGAATGGCAGTTGGGGGTCGAACTGACCGTGCCGTTGGGCTATCGCCGGGGAGCGGCCGCGGTCCGTAACGCTGAATTGCAATTGTGCCGGTCTCGGGCGTTGTTGCGCGAGCAAGAACACCAAGTGCTGCATGGCGTCGCCGCGGCGGGCGCCGAAACCCAACGGGCGTATGTCGTTTCGCAAACAACTTACAACCGCTTGGACGCGGCTCGTAATCAATTGGAAGCGATCCGCGCGGCGTTTGAATCGGA
>JBGTEU010000143.1:0-5313 GCA_041747595.1 Bythopirellula sp. | reverse complement strand
CGGCGATCAAGCAACTCATCGACAAGGCCAGCAAAGAGGGCGACACGTTGGGGGGCATTGTTGAGGTCCGCGTCGATGGCGTCCCTTTTGGCTTGGGAACTCATGCCCAATGGGATCGCAAGCTCGATGGCCGGCTGGCTCAAGCCGTGATGGCCGTTCAAGCAATCAAGGGAGTGGAGATCGGCATGGGGTTTGAAGCGGCCCGCCGCCCTGGTTCGCAAGTACACGATCCCATTCACTACGATGCGACTCAACAAGATTCGCCGACGCTCGGTTACACCCGCCCCACGAATAACGCGGGGGGACTCGAAGCCGGCATGACCAACGGCCAACCGATCATTATCCGCGCCGCCAAGAAACCGATCAGCACGCTGGCTAAACCGCTTGAATCGATCAATCTCGACACCAAACAACCGGAAGCCGCCAGTTACGAGCGGAGTGACGTTTGCGCGATATCTGCCGCGAGCGTCATCGTGGAAAACGTGGTGGCGTTTGAGATTGCCGCCGCGGTGGTCGATAAATTTGGTGGCGACAGTTTGCCGGAAATGCTTTGTCGTTACGAACTTTTCTTGAAGATGGCCCGTGAGCGGTAGCAACACTAAGCCGCAAGCGGCCTTTTGAAGGGAACATGGATGTTCTCATTGCATGAAAGAACCCAACGCCGTGCGTGCCGAATCGCGTTTGTGCTCGCGTGCGCCGTGCCGACGCTGCTGACGCTCGCCTGGGTGCTTTATTTTCATCGCCCCTGGCAGGAACGCGATTGGCAGCGTTCCATCGAACATGCTCTGCATGTGCGGGCAGAAATCACTCACGTCTCGGCTCCACGGCCCAAGGAACGACAACTGCTGGATCTGCGGCTGGCCGACCTGCAAAATTCGCAGCCGCTCGCCGATATTGAGCAACTCAACATTCGCGGGACGGAACTGTTCTCGGCAGAACGTGTTTCGATTTCATCACGACAATTTGAGAAACTTGCCGAGACAGTCAACACCTGGTTAGCTGGAAACAGCTTTCAGTCGACCATGGGCTTGGCCGAGCAATTGCTGCTCACGGGTCCCACCGAGGAGGTTTGTGAACTCCAGCATCTCCGCGCCGAATGTCGCACGACGTCTGCCGGTGTGAGATCGATCATTATCCAAGCCGAAGTCGGTGAAGATTTGCAGCGAGTGCGGCTGCTGGTTGAACGAAGCGTCGACGGCACAATGCGTGCGACTCTCGATGTCGAGGAATCCGCACTCCCCGCATGGCTGTTGGCCGACATCGTGCCGGGGGCCAGCCGTTGGGGATCTGCGTCCCTGGCCGGCACGTTGCAGTTGGAGAAAACTGCCTCAACATTCGGCGGCAACTTTCGCGGCAGTGTTGACCCGATCGACTTGCAGACTTGGATCGGAATCGCTTCGCCGCATCGTTTGCAATCGCAGGGCAAATTGGAAATTGAGAACTTGCGCTGGCAGAATCATCGCATTCAGTTGGCCCAAGGGTCGCTCGAAACAGCTGGCGGACAGATGAGCAATTCGCTCGTCCAAGCATTCAAAGAAAAATTTTACTGCGTCGTCTCAGAAAGCGTGGTCGGAGACGGGGATGTTTTCGACTTCGACAAACTCTCTTGCCGCTTCCGCCTCAATGCAGACGGCCTCACCGTGACCGGCACATGCCCCGGTGCGGACGCCGAAACACGGGGGTGCTTGATACAGGCAGGCGGGAAGCCGTGGATGATGCAGCCGGCGTATTCGAGTTTGCCGCTCGCTCATTTCGTACAAGTCCTTTGCCCGCTGGAAAAACATTGGCTCCCCGCGACCCGCGCAGCGACCGATCTCGCCGAAAAATTGCCGTTGCCGGAAACAGAAGCGAAAAAACGCTAATCAGATTCGCTTACTTCTCGTGAATCTCAACGATCGAACCATGCTCAATCGTGACGCGGTCCGAGGCGCGGCGGCCAAATTCGGCGTAACGCTGTGAGACCGCTTGTTGCGCAAGAAATCGAGCCGGCGTGACGGGGCCAGCCGACACGAGCTCGCTCAGCAAGACCTCGGCCATGATGAGATCGCCGTGTTCGAAGAGTTTCAAGGCGCGAGCGTATTGATCGAGCCGCGACTTGATCTCCGCGGCTTCGCACGATGGATAGATCGTGAACAATTCGACCGGTTGCTCGAGTCCCGGCAAGCGGGCCGTGCAAGCCCGCAGGCTGAAGAACTTGTTGGAGAGCTTTCGTTGCGTGGCTGCGGTTACCAACAGCGACGTTTCCAATTGTTTCGTGGCGGCTTGCACGCGGCTTGCCAAATTCACATTGTTGCCGCGGGGGCCATATTTCAAACGGCTTTGAGTACCGGCATTTCCCACGAGCACCGGCCCCGTATGAATTCCAATGCCCAACTCCAACGGACCGTTGAGCAGCTCCCTCCAATCCTGCGACGCCGCCGACAAACTCTCGAGCATGGACAGCCCGGCCGCGCAAGCCAGGTCGGCATGATTCTCTTGATCGAGCGGGGCGTTCCACAAAGCCAACAACCCGTCGCCGTAGTAATCGACCACGATTCCTTGATGTTCGATCACCACCTGCGTGAGAGCTTCCATCACTTCGCCGAGCAACCGGTAACAATCAGTCGGGGGTAAGGACTCGGCAAGTGAAGTAAAACCTCGCAGGTCGGCAAACAGTAAAGTCACTTCGCGCAACTGACCGTTGAGGCACTGGGGATTGCGTTGAATGTGATCAGCGACGGTCGGCGAAAAGGCTTGCTCCAAAAGGACGCGAGTGCGGGCCGCCTCGGTTTCATGAGCGAGACGATCGATTCCCACGGCGACCGATTCGGCCAAAAGTTGAATCAAACGTGCTTCGAGGGGTCGCACGCCGCGGCGGCGATTTTCTCCCTGCGTATTGCGAACGCCGTAAACCGCACCGATCAGCTCGCCGGTTGAGGCGAGTACCGGCGCGATCACCAAGGCGTGGCTTCGTGTTTCGCCGTTCCGATCAACCGACGGTTCGTAACGGGTCGTCGGATCGTCAATCAAGGTTGCGAGCACCATCATGTCCGGCACCGCGCAAGCCGTTTCGTGGTTGGCCCACTTACCGACGAGGTGCCATTCGCTGGTGGAGGGCAAATAACTCAGCACCCACGCCGCGTCGAGTCCCACAGTTTCCACCGCGAAACGAGCCGCATCGGTAAAAAATTCGGGCGAGTTGGCCGACGCCCGGTGAAGCTTGGCCGTCGCCGAGAGCCACCTGGTGACGGTTTCGGAGGCGGGCCCTTGGGGGCTCGCCGACTCCTGTGCTTGAGCGAACTCCGCCAATTCCGCGGCCGCCATGAGGGGAACGAATTGTCGATCGCAAACTGAACCGGGACTATCAGACATGCTCTTGAGATCGAAATCTGTTGGGAGAGATTTGTTATGCTGAGAAAAGATAGGTTATGCGAGCATCACACGGGGGTTGCATTCCCGGCAGAATCGGCACAACCAACCGCTAGCAGTGGTGGCAATTTGTTCTCGACACGCCGCGTCCGTTCTGAAAAAATGCCCGTTCTCTGCCGAGTTTTTTACCGGCACTCGTTTACAACCATTTGCAAGGACGCGTGGTGGATTGGCAGTCGATAGGAATGGCTTCGGGAGCTGCCCTCTTGGGTGCAAGTGGCTTGCAAACGCTGGCCACGTTGCTCGCCGATAGGCATCGCCAATTCAAGCGCCGCCGACGCTACGCCGATCGCCGCAGGCAATTCGACGAGCAACTCTCCGGCGTGCTGAAATGGGCCCGCGCGGCAAAGCCGATTTTCAAAGCATGGGCCGGCGAACGCCCTTTTCGCGTCGCGGCCGTCGTCGACGAAGCGATCGGCTACAAGAGTTTTTATCTCGTCCCCGCCGATGGCAGACCACTCCCCCGTTTTGAACCGGGGCAATATCTCACGTTTAGTTTGCCGACCGATCCGCAACGGAAGCCAATCGTCCGTTGCTATTCGCTCTCCGATCGGCCCCGGGAAGATTATTACCGCGTCACGATCAAGCTGGCCGAGCCTCTCTCGCCGACACAGCGGGCGGGGCAGGGGAGCGGCTACTTCCACACGCTCGTGAAAGTGGGGAGCACGCTCGGGGTGCAAGCGCCCCAAGGGGCGTTCTTTCTCGATCCCACGGACCAATTGCCGATTGTTTTGGTTTCGGGAGGCGTGGGTATTACACCGCTGTTGAGCATAGCCAACGCGATTGCGCACGAGCGCAGCCAACGGGCGGTTTATTTGTTTGCCGGTTTTCGCAACAGCAGCGAACATCCTTGTCGCGAGCAATTCGTTGAACTTGCCATGCACGAAAATTTCCGCTGCGACGTCAGTTACTCACGGCCCCTGGCCACCGACCACATGGGGCGAGATTACACGCATCTGGGACACGCCACGATCGTGCGCCTGCGGCAGATTTTGCCGTCCAGCAATTTTCGTTTTTACATCTGCGGCCCGCCGTCCATGATGGAGGAGCTTGTCCCCGCGCTCATGAAATGGGGCGTGCCCGAGTCGCACATTCACTTCGAGGCCTTCGGTCCGGCGAGCGTCCAGGGATTGCAAAAAAACGCGCACACGGCACCCTGTCAGGTAGGATTCGCGAAGTCGAAGAGTGAGCTGACTTGGAAGGGGGATTTTCCATCGCTCCTCGATTTCGCAGAGCGCGAAGGGATGGTGCTCGACTCGGGCTGCCGCGCCGGCAATTGCGGGGCATGCGTTGTCAAACTTATGCAAGGAACGGTCGCGCACACGAAAACCCCTGGCGTACCGCTCGCCGCGAACGAATGTCTCACGTGCATCGGCGTTCCCAAGGGGGACGTGGTCTTGGAAGCGTAACATGGCGAAGCAACTCACATTATTGAAACGGCGCGAAATTTTGCGAGTCGCATGCGTGCTGGCTGCATTTCTCGCCTGTTCAGCAGTGCCGACCATCGCCGCCGAAACGGACCGTATTTCAGGCGATATTCTTCACGACGTTAGCAAGATGCTCGGCCCCGAAACTTGCACCAAGTGCCATGAAAACGAAATGCGACAGTGGCAAATGACCCCGCACTACGCAACATTCGACACGTTGCACCGCAAGCCCGAAGCCAAGGCGATTGCCGACCGTTTGGGGCTGGGGAGCATTAAACGCAACGACACCTGCGTGGCTTGCCATTACACGCAGCAGCAAGTTGATTCCCGCGTGCGCGTGGTCTCGGGTGTGTCGTGTGAATCGTGCCATGGGGCGGCGAAGGATTGGATCTCGATTCATGCCAACTATGGTGGCGCGAATGCTACGAAAGCGTCCGAGTCGGCTGAGCATCGCGCCGAGCGGATCGCGGCGAGCATC
>JBGTEU010000142.1:0-2706 GCA_041747595.1 Bythopirellula sp. | reverse complement strand
GTAATCGCCCCGCTTGTATTGCACTTGATGCTCGGCAAACTTCGCGACCAACTCATGGATGATCGGCGGCGCGGTCGACGTGTCGGCCGGTTTCTTCGCCATAGCGTTCCATGCTGATTGAGTTGGCATCTTAATCCCCCTCCTTTCCAAGGAGGGGCTAGGGGAGGATTCTTCGACGACGCGGGCTCCGATTCCAGAACCCCTCCCCGCTTCAAAATCAGACACTGGCCTCCCCGGTCCGCCGCGGCGGAAAGGAGGGGGATTCGTTGCCACCGATCATACCGGAATCGGCACACGGCGGAAAGAAAGGCACGGAACTGGTTCCCCACCTTCGCGGGGACGAAGGGAACGCTGCGCTCACGCCGCCTGGCTATTCACTGCCGCCACGTTGTGGTTGAGAAAGACGACCTTCCCGCTTATTTGCGTGATTCGCATCATTCGTAGTTTCTTCCCTTTCATAGATGGCCAAAAATTCTTGTGGCGGCGCGATTTTAAATCGCGATAATGGTGGGAAAAGGCCGTCAGCTTTCAGCGATCCGCCGCTTCATTCGCGGCGGCGTTCCTGGGCAACTAGAGAGCGGGTAAGAAATCGCTGATGCGCCGGAACTCGCTCCCCTCGGTCCGGCCTGCGGCGGCGTAGCGCTGCGCGCCGATTGGAATCGACCGCACGAGCGTGATTCGTAAAACGCGCATGCCAAGTTGACCGTCTTGACCGTCATGAGTCTGGTTGAGAAACAGTTTGGCAAAAAAAACTGCGCGGCCAAACAAGGCAAACAAGGCAAAATAAGGCAAACAGGCCAAGCCGTTTGGCAGAACTGTGGCCGCAATGAAATTCATTAACAGGAGGAAGCGGAGGCAGCAGAGAGGGAATTGCGCCCGGGACTATGTCCGTCCGGGACTACGAAATTCTCCGCTTCCTCTGCGACCTCCTGTAGAAAATTTGCGAAGGAGAAATTTTGGATTATTGGGACACTCAGAGAACGGGGAAATGAAACCAGCAACACTTAACGGCGGACTACCTGGATGTAGTCATTCGAGGGGGCACCGAGCTACCGACAGACGCACTCTTGATGGCTTAAGCCAACAGGCGATTGACGCTTTGGATGAGCCGATCCATCGGAAACGGCTTGCAAACGTAATCGTCCACACCGAACATTTCGGCGTAGGCTTTGTGGCGGGCCCCTTCGTTGGCGATGATCATGATGATCCGTTGCCGCTTTTCGCGACTGATCACCAGCTCTGCTTTCCCACGATCGGCAGCGCGAACTCGAACGCCGACTCCCACTCGGGTGTGTCTGCTGCACGGAAGCAATCGTAGATTCGCTTTTTGCGACGTGGCTCGCCACCGCCGGGTGCGACTCCGCGTAGCCCCAGCATCAACCCACCTTCATGCAGATTGTCGATGTGGCGATGTAGAATGAAAGCGTCCACACCCTCGAGGTTTTCAACACGCTTGTACGCCGCACAGTACGCGGCAGCTTGCAATGTTTCGCCGTCAGGCCCGGCAGGAGTGTGGAATCCTTGTTCGCTCAAGATGATTCGACGAGGCAAACCTTCAAAAAGCAATTCAGGCCGTTTCAGATACTGGACAAGCACCTCAAGATTTTTGAACGTGATTCGTGGTGTATCTTCCTTTGGTAACGCCGTCGCGTCGTTCCAAAATCGCGGCTCGAAGAGATTTTCGGGATACGGGTGATAGGCTACGTGCCAATCGAAGTCGCCATTCTCGCGAGCCTGCCGGGCGAAATAGTCGACAAAATCCCGTCCAGGAAACGCTTGCTGCTCGTCGCCCGCCGCGTAGGGGATTCCCCAATGATGTTCGAGCGACACGTACACCCGTGCCCACGACGATTGTTTGCGCACCGAACTGTGAATGAGCCGCACCGCGTCGAGATAAGCGTCGGCGAACTCTTCCATAGAAATTCGCCCCATGTTGCACCACCACCAGTGTGAATTCACTTCATTACCAACGATGTACCCGGCGACTCGGCCAAATTTCTCATCGGGCCTCGACCATCGTTCGGCGACGAACTCCATGATTGCCGCCAAACTAGCTCTGCCGTCAGGCGTAGCTGTGTTGAACATCCCTAACCGGTTGGGGGCACCCTGATCGTAGCTCGGATGAAGCATGATCTTGTTCGTGCGCGGGTCATCTGTTGCGTAGGCAAGGAGAATTACGTTCACAATCACGCCATGACTTGAAAGCGTTGCGATCGAGCTATCGAGTTCCGCGAGATACGCCGGGTTGAAACAATACTGCCGACCGTCGAACTTCCAACTTGCTTCGCAGTTTTCCCGTTCATTCACATCGATGAGCCGCGAGAGATTCACATTGATCGCCGCATGCTTGATGCCCAGCGCGAGCGCATCGGCGGTATCCTCGACTTGCAAACCCTTTTTTGATGCCGCCGTAGGATACTCGCCGACATACCGAGACTCGCCCTCGGCAATGCAAATCGGACCGTGAGTAAGTAACAACGCACAACAAAACGCGACGCGAATCAGCGTCGGAAGCGAAGAAATGCTATTGACACTCAATATGTACATGCGTATACTCAATGGTTATGCAATCGACTTTATTGCCCATGGCGTGTTCCTGAGGCGATTTCTCGCCGATCCCATTTTCTCAGGTCGACCCAGAATCCCATGCGCTGATTTAAAAAAAACAAGCAAATTCGGCAGCTGAACACCAGCATCTAGTAGACC
>JBGTEU010000141.1:0-1903 GCA_041747595.1 Bythopirellula sp. | reverse complement strand
GCAAGTTGTTCGACCGCTGCCCGACTAAGGTCGCTACCTACGGCCGCATGAAGCGGCTCTAAGAACTCGTCAGGGATCGTGATCGTAAAGTTCATGACTGTCCCAGCCAACATTAAACCATGCTAATCCACGCAACCCATTATACCTTGGGAGTGCGACCTTGTGCATGGCATGTTGGGAGATCGAGTTTTAGCGATTACCCATTAATGCTGCGTAATCGAGTTGCGTTTTGCGGCAATTGGGCAACGACTCCAAAAACATCCGGCCGTACGATTTGGTGTGAATCCGCGGGTCGAGGATTACCACGCGGCCGGTGTCGCTGCGGCTACGGATCAAACGGCCGAAGCCTTGCTTGAGCTTTAACGCCGCCTCGGGGAGTTGATAATCGCGGAACGGCTCGCCGCCGGCGTCGCGGATTGCCTCGAAACGTGCTTCTAGCAGCGGTCGATCCGGCACGCTGAACGGCAGCTTGGCGGTGATCACCAATTGCAGAGCGTCGCCCGGCACGTCGACCCCTTGCCAGAAACTGTCGGTTCCTAAGAGCACCGCGCGGGGGTCGGCTTTGAACCGCTCGATCATTTGGGTGCGGGGGGTGCCGTCGGCTTGGCTCAACAGGTTGAGATTATTTGCTCGCAACCAGGGGGCAAGCTGAGCCGCCGCACGGCGGAGCGATTCGTAACTCGTGAACAACACAAACGCATGGCCATCGCTTTCGCGGACGAAATGGCGAATCATTTCCAGCGACGCGCGATCGTAGGCATCGCGTTCGGTGGCGGGATCGGGCATGCCACGCAGCGTCACCAACTCCGCTTGCTCGGCGTAATCGAACGGGCTGTCGAGCCGCAACGTTTCACTCTTCACCAGCCCGATCCGGTCGCGGAAGAATTCAAAATTGTCGCTCTTGCCAACGGCTAATGTCGCACTCGTGAGAATCGCGGTGGGGACTTGGTTGAAGAGTTGCTCCCGCAACACGGGGCCGACGTCGATGGGGGCCGCCAGCAGCGAGAGCCGCGGCATGCCGCGACGCGTCTTGTAGGCTTCGAGCCAGTAAACGGCACCCGCGAGTTGCTGCCGATGCCAAGCGTTGATTTCCCCCGCGATGCCGACCAACCGATCGTGCGCGGCGATGTAATCTTGCCGCTCGGTGTCTTCCTGCTTTGAATCACCGAAGCGTTTGACTTCGCGAGCCAGTTTCTGCAATTCGCCGCTCAATTCATTTTTGATGCCGAGCGACGTGGTGACGCGACCGTTGCTGGGGGCCTTGTCTTCCTGCCAATCAAACAAGTCGGCAAAGAATTCGTCGGCGACCACCCGGCAACGCTCCACTTGGCGTTGCAAATCGCGGAGTTCAAAATCGGCGAGCAGCCCCTTTTGCGTGCGGTTGTTGTAGAGCCGGGTTAACTGATATTCAATCTGACCGCTGGTGAGGCGAATTCCCAAATGGTCCGCCGCGACACCTTCGATGGTGTGAGCCTCGTCAAGGACGACGACGTCGTAATCAGGCAAGATGCTCACCCCCGCGCGGCGGAGCGCGAGATCGCTAAAAAACAGGGCGTGATTCACGATCAGGAGCTGCGCATTTTGTGCGCGGCGGCGGTCCTGATAGTAAAAGCACTTGCGGTAGGTGGGGCAATTGCGACCCATGCAGTTGCCGTGATCGCTCATCACTTCATCCCACACCAACGGCGACGGCTGGAACGACAAATCGCTCCGCGAGCCGTCGGTGGTCGTCTCGCTCCAATCACGGATTGCGCGGAGCTCTTCCACCGATTCGTGCTTGTCGAACAAGCTGCCACCCCGGGCCAAGGCTTTGTGCAAGCGGCGCAGGCTGATGTAGTTGCCACGGCCCTTGACCAACACCGCGGAGAACTCGCGGGGGATCACGCTGATGAGTAGCGGCAAA
>JBGTEU010000140.1:0-2040 GCA_041747595.1 Bythopirellula sp. | reverse complement strand
GCCTAGCCGAATTGATTTCAGAACAAATGCAGCCATTGAACAATATGAATAATTGTATCACATCAGAACTATCGCCCTCCAAACCCTCCGCCACCCGGCGTTTCAATGGTCAGCATGTCGCCAGGTGAAACAGTGAGCTCGCATATTCCTGGCAGTTCTGATTCGCTGCCGTCGGCTCGTCGCAGGAAATTTTTACCGAGCTCGCCGGGCTCACCGCCGTTCATTCCGTAAGGTGGGTAGGGGCCGCGGCGCTCGGTGATGAGCGACAATTCAAGGGGAGCGAGAAACTCCATGCGCCGTATAATCCCTTCGCCGCCAGAGAATTTTCCATTACCGCCCGATCCGCGACGAACGCTGAATTCCCACAAACGCACGGGGAGTCGTCGTTCGAGAATCTCGGGGTCGGTCGAGCGCGTGTTGGTCATGTGGACCTGCACGGCACTCGCTCCCCGACCTACGGCAGTTGCCCCTGACCCGCCGCAAATCGTTTCGTAGTAACCGAACTCGCTGTTGCCGAAGAGCAGGTTGTTCATCGTCCCCTGGCTGGCGGCGGCGACACCCAAAGCGCCCAGCAACACATCCACCACGCGTTGCGATGTCTCCACGTTGCCGGCCGCCACGGCGGGGCTAGCAGAGGGAGTTTCGCCTTGAGGCGGGTTTAGCAATCCCGGCGGCAGGATAATGTTGACCGCTCGCAGGGCACCCTCGTTGAGTGGCAAATCTTCATCGACCAAAAGCCGAAGCACGTAAAGCACCGCTGCCGACACAATCGCGGGATTGGCATTGAGATTGCCGGCCACAACGTCGCTGCTTCCCGTGAAGTCGATCGTCGCCGCCGGGCCGTGGGTGTCCGACTCGAAGGTGATTGTCACGGTGACGGGAACGCTCTTGCCGTCGGCGGTTTCCAAATAATCCGTGAATGAACGGATTTGGTTGCCGAATTTGGCGAGGGCTTGACGGACCTTTGTGGTGGCGGCGTCTTGAATGCCACGCATTTTTTCTTGCACCACGGCTAGCGAATAGCGCTCGACCAATGCCAATAGGTCGCTTGCACCTTGTTGATTGGCGGCAACCTGTGCGCGAAGGTCGGCCAGATTTTCTTCGACGCGGCGCGAAGGGTAGGAGGGCTGCGACAGTAGGCGGCGAAGTTCATCTTCGTGTGAGACGCCATTTCGCACGAGCGCGAAGTTGGAAATCAGCACGCCCTCTTCGGCCAAGTTTCGCGAACTGGGAGGCATCGAGCCAGGCCGCACACCGCCGATCTCGGCGTGATGGGCCCGGCAAGCCGTGAAAAACAGAAGCTTTTGGGTTGCCGGATCATGCACCGGGGTTACCACCGTGACGTCGGGAAGGTGCGAGCCGCCGCGATAGGGGTCGTTCGACACGTAAACGTCCCCGGGTGCGAGCGCCGGATTCTCGGCAAGCACCGCGCGAACCGTGGCCCCCATCGCTCCCAAATGCACGGGCACGTGCGGGGCGTTAGCGACGAGTTCCCCGGCGGCAGTGAAGATGGCACAACTGTAGTCGAGACGTTCCTTGACATTCACACTGAGCGCAGTGCGACGCAGCACATGCCCCATTTGTTCGGCGATGCCCGCGAAAAGATGATTGAAGATCTCAAGCATCACCGCGTCGGAAGCGACAAGTTGATCACTTGCACCATGAGCAATGTCAGTCAGCAAGAGTTCTCCGCCGGAGAGCATTTCACATTGCCAGCCGGATTCGACCAAAATTGTTGAGTGGATGTCGGCAATCAGCGCGGGACCGGTAAATGTGTGTCCCGGAGCCAAATCGATGCGGTCGAAACATGGAATTTGCAGCTCTTGCCCGCTAAGCCGGCAAGCGGCCTGGTCGGTGGGGTGTATTTGCTTTGTGGGACATCGCTGTGAAGACGGCAGCGGCTCGGCGGTTTGGCCAATCGCTTCAACGCGAAGCGCTGTGACTTCTATCGGCATATCGCGGTGAACGTAGCCGAATTGTTTGTGGTGCAGATTCTCGAAGGCGGCAATGACATTGGCCGTCTCTTGGAATGGCACGTTC
>JBGTEU010000139.1:0-1989 GCA_041747595.1 Bythopirellula sp. | reverse complement strand
GGCTCCGACGCCCCCGCTCACTTAAAGCACTTGCAGTATATCGGTGAGTTCCTCAAGGAATTGCCGCTGGCGTTGGTGCCAAGTTCGCCGGCCGATTTTGATCGAGACGGGCGTATTGACGCGGATGATTTAGCCCTTTGGCAAGCCAGCTATGGTGTGAACGCGAATGCCGACGCCGATGGGGACGGCGACAGCGATGGCCGAGACTTCTTGCTGTGGCAGCGGCAAGTCGACTTTGTGCTTCCCCAACTACAACCAGAACTCATCGCGATCCCCGAACCTGCGGCGGGAATCTTGCTGGCCGTGATAACGCCGTTGATCGCGCTGCGGCGTCAGTTCAGCGGCAACAGCCAAGTTTGATCTTTGTTGTCTTCGATCAGCTTGATCATGGCGGCTTGTTGCTTTTCCACGGAATTGGCTGCCGAGGCTCGCACCCGTCGGTTGGCGATGCCGTGAGCGAACCATGGGGCGTGGGTTTTGATCTTCTGCATGAGACTCAGGGTGACGCGGGTGTGATTCTCTTCGCGCTCGAGCCGGGTGGTCATGGCGTAATCGAGCAATCGTTCGGAGCCCTCAATAAGATTCGTTTTCGAATTGATCAAGTCGGGAGTGACGTGTACGTCTTGTCTCAGGGAGACGACTTCGCGGCCGACGTAATCGTCGAGGGTGCGAACCTTGAGGATTCCTTTAAGTTTAAATTCCCAACCGGGGTCGGGTGACAAGACTGAGGTGAACAGGGCTTCGACAATATTTTCGCCCGGGATATCGACCGAACCCCCTTCCCATTTCTGATCGACGAATTCGCTCGTGCCGCCCATGGTGATGATTTCCTGAGCGGCCTTGGTGCGGACCATGATCTTGCGGACCTTGGTGAAATCGTGGTCGATGGTGAAAGTCCGTTCGACGGTTTGCTCGGAGACGTACTCGCCGGTGAGCACCGAGCTCGCGGCAAAGGCGGCCACGAGTACCACCAGCCCCGCCAGCCAGGGCCACAGGGATTTTGTCGGACGGGGTTCACCGGCGATATTTGACATGTCATTTCCTCAGCCAATAGCGATAATTTTCCAGTCCGTTAGTTTAGTCCCTCGCATCCGTACCCACCACCCGCCAATCGCCGTGCACTCGACTAGCGTCTACATGATGGCCTTTTTTGCGGTGGTGATTTTCTCCAGCGCGCCGGCCTGCGTCCGGGCGGTGAGCCTGAACACGAGCACGCAGGGGCTTGTCCGGCTGGGGCTCGCAAGCTTGGGGATGACACTTTTTTTGCTGAGCCGCAACAAGCTCACGCTTGCGGAGTTCAAGAGTTGGGACCGCCGCACCTGGCGAACGCTCTCGCTGGTAGGGTTCGTGTTTGCGATGCATTGGCTCTTGTTTTTTTCGAGCATTAAACTCGCCAACGCCGCGATCGGGGCGATCGGGTTTTCCACCTACGGCTTGCATCTGTTGCTGTTGGGCTGGCTCTTGGGTTTTGGGCAAGTGAAGAAGCTCGATCTATTCGGACTGCTGCTGGCCTGCGTCGGCACGTATCTGTTGATCCCCGAATTCAGTTTTCAGAACGACCATACCGTGGGGCTGATCGTGGGAATCCTCAGCGGGCTCGCCGCCGCGGTGTTGCCGATTTTGCATCAACAGAACGCGGCAATCGACGTCAACATCCGCACTTGGGGGCAATTCACGTTTGCGCTGCCGCTTTTCTTTTTGTTGTGGCCCTACACCGAGTGGACGATTATCAAGAGCGAAATTCCGCTCATTCTTTGGCTAGGATTGGGAATCGCATTGGTGGGTCACGGCATGTGGGTCCATGTGACGACGGAGCTTTCGACCACGACGGTGAGCATCTTGTCGTATTTGTATTTGCCGACGTCGTTGATCTTCGGGTATCTTACGCTCGGCGATAGCGAAAAGCTCTCCGGGCGGATGCTCGTCGGCACGGGGTTGGTGTTGATCGCCAATGGTTTGGTTCTTTGGAGTCAGACCCGACTGCGGGCG